>JARRMU010000168.1:0-5574 GCA_037385645.1 Gemmatimonadales bacterium | reverse complement strand
GTCGTCGTCCTGCACCAGGGTATGGCCGGCACGTGGGTGCTGCTGCCGCTCCTCACGGTCCCGTTCGCCCTCTCCCTGGCGCGGAAGGTCCTCTCGACGACCGGTCCGGCGATGAACCCGCTGCTGTTCGAGACCGCTCGCGTCGAGCTCGAGTTCGCGCTCCTGCTCTCGGGCGGTCTGGTCCTCGGCGCATGACCGACGCCGTCAAGCTCGTCGCGGCCCGGATCTTCGAGGTGAGCGGCGCGCTCGGGGCCGACGCGTCGAACGCCTCGAGGAGCTGGGGGGAGCGCCGGGGTCTGTTGCTGGAGCTCAGCGATCGGCAAGGCAGGATCGGCCAGGGGGAGGCCTCGCCCCTGCCTGGATTCTCGTCGGACACGCTCGCCGAGGCGCGCGCCGATCTCCTCGGTGTCGATTGGGCCGCTCTCCCGGAACTGCTTCCGGGCGACGGCCTGCTGGACGACGTCGGGGCGGCGTTGAGCGCATGCAAAATGAGGGCACCTGCGGCGCGCTTCGCGGTGGAGACGGCACTCCTGGATCTGGCCGGCCAGGCCGTGGGCCTCCCGGTGCACGCGCTGCTGTCGGCGGCCGGGCCGGAAGCCGGAGCGGACGGCACCCGGCCGTCGGCGGTGCCGCTGGCGGCTTTGCTGGCCCGTGATCTCCTGGCGTCGGCCGCGGAGAGGGTAGGCGAGGGCTACGGCTGTCTGAAGGTGAAGGTGGGTCGGGCGCCCGCCGAGGAGCTTGCCCTTCTGGCAGCGCTGAGGAAGGAGCTGGGCGACGGCGTTCTTCTCAGAGCCGACGCGAACGGGGGTTTGGAGGCCGGGATGGCGGCTCGTTGGCTCCAGGGGGCGGCGGATCTGGGTCTCGAGTTCGTCGAGGAGCCACTTCCGCCGGCGCGCTTGCGAGCATTGCCTCCTTCGCCGGTCCCGCTCGCGATCGATGAGTCCCTGGACGCCGCATGCGCTCTCTCCGACCTCGCCGTCGCTCTCGAAGCAGGCGGATACCATTACGTCGTGCTCAAGCCCGCGTACCATGGGGGCGCCCTTCGCTGCTTTCGGCTGGCGGTCGAGGCGCGGTATCTGGGGGCGCTGCCCGTCGTCTCCCACCTGCTTGGCGGACCCGTGGCCCTCGCCGCCGCCGCCGAGCTGGCCCTGGCGTTGCCCCCCGGACCTGCCGCTGGTCTCGCGCCCCACGCCGGCCTTGCCATCTGGCCGGCCGTCGAGCTCCCCGTCTACGGCCAAGGCGAGATCATTGGCCACGACGCCCCGGGGCTTGGGCTTCCTCCCCTCGCCGCGCTGCGCGGTCCGGGAGAGTGGAAGGAGATTCGCCGATGACTGGCGGCGAGTTGAGCGTCCGCGCCGCGGCTGCCGAAGCGCCCGATCGGCTGGCGCTCATCGCCGATGATCACGCCTACACCTTTGCCGAGCTGGCCGCCTCGGCGAGCCGGGTCGCCCGGTGGTTGAGGGCGCGCTACCCCGGGGGGCGGACCTCCACGAGCGGCCCCGTGGCCGTGGTGGCACACCGAGAGCTGGAGGGGATCATCGCGCTGCTCGCGGCGTGCGACCTGGGCGGACCGGTTGGATTGATCCATTCGAGAGCCACGGAGCGAGAGCGTCGACTACTGTCGGAGCTCCTAGGTCCGGCTGTGGAGATGGATCCGACGACGGCCGCCGAGGGCTCCGAGCCGGCTGAGGGCGTGGTCACCCTGCCGACGCCCGTGATCCATGCCGAGTCGATCCTGGCGGTCGTTCCCACCTCGGGGACGAGCGGGAAGCCGAAGGGGGTCCTTCTCTCCAGGCGGGCCTTTCTGGCGTCGGCCCGAGCCAGCGCCCAGAACCTCGGCTGGGAAGCCGGAGATCGCTGGTTGCTGACGCTGCCCCTCGCTCACATCGGGGGATTGTCGATCCTCGTGCGCGCTCTGATCGCGAGACGTTGCGTCGTGCTCGCGCCGCCTGGGCGTTTCGATCCCGTGGCGACCCTCCGCACCATCGAGCGGCACCGGGTCACGCTCGCCTCGCTCGTGCCCTCGATGCTGGAGGCGCTGTTGGAAGCCGATCCTTCCTGGAGCCCACCGGGGCACCTGCGAGCCCTCCTCCTGGGCGGCGGTCCGGCGAGCCGGGATCTCCTGTCGCGCGCTGCCGATCGAGGCGTTCCCGTGCTGACCACGTACGGCCTCACGGAGAGCTGCTCGCAGGTCACGACGCAGCGATACGGCACCCGCAACCGCGGCGAGCTTGGATCCGGGGCGCCTCTCGACGGGGTCGAGCTGCGCATCATCGACGGAGAGATACAGGTCCGTGGGCCGATGCTGTTCAGTGGCTATGCGGAGCGAGGCCGGGTCTGGCCAGGCGTCGATGCCGAGGGCTGGCTTGTGACGGGCGACGAAGGCGAGCTCGACGCTGCGGGGCAGCTCCACGTGCATGGGCGCCTCGATCGGCTGATCGTCACCGGCGGCGAGAACGTGGATCCGCTGGAGGTCGAGCACGCGCTGGGTTCGCTGACCTCGGTCCGTGGGGCGGTCGTGTTCGGGGTGGAGGACGCAAGATGGGGCGTCGTCGTCGCCGCCGCGCTGGTCGCCGAGGGCGGAGATCCCGAGCCGGATGTGCTGCGCGAAGAGATGGCCGCGATCCTGGCGCCCTACAAGAGACCCCGGCTCGTTCGCTTTCTTGCGGATCTCCCGACGACGCCGGGAGGGAAGGTGGATCGGACAGCCGCAGAAGCCGCCGCGAGACAGGACCTCCGGCCTATCTGAGCGACGAAGCCCGGCTCGAACGTCTGGGCGCCTGCCCGGCATCCGCTCGCCCGGGCAACCGTGGGCCTCTAGAGGAGGCCGCGCGTCCAACCTCCGTCCACGGCGATCGAGGTGCCGGTGATGTAGCCGGCCCGCTCGGAAGCGAGGAACGCGACCAGCGCCCCGAGCTCGCTGGGATCGGCGAGCCGGCCCGCCGGGATCTCCTCTTCCCACGTCCCGAATACGGCCTCGATGCTCTCGGCCTTCCCACTCGAGGCGAGATGCTCGGCCAGCTCGACGAGTCGTTCCGTGCGCGTGTACCCGGGCAGCACGTTGTTCACCGTGATCCCGTGGGGAGCGACGTCATTGGCCAGCGTCCGGGCGAAACCGGTGAGACCGGCCCGGATGCTGTTGGAGAGCATGAGGCCATCGATCGGCTGCTTCACCGCGACGGACGTCACGTTGATGATGCGGCCCCACCCGCGATCCTTCATGCCCGGCAGCACGCCGCGGGTGAAGCCCACGGGGCTCTCGAGCAGCTGCCGTACGGCCTGTCCCCAATCCTCCGGTGAGAGATCGTCGAACCGCCCGGCCGGCGGCCCGCCCGTGTTCGTCACCAGGATGTCGACTTTGCCGAACGAGGAGAACGCAGCGTCGATCACCCGCTCCACGCCCGCCGGTTCCGACGTGTCGGCCGATGCCGCCTCGATGCGGGCTCCCGTGGCCCGTTTCAGATCTTCACGCGTGGCCTCGAGTACCGCGCCGTCCCGCGCGCAGAGCATCACGTCCGCGCCTTCCGCCGCCAGCTCCTTCGCGATCCCGCGTCCGATCCCGCGGCTCGAGCCGCCGACGATCGCCGATCGTCCCTTCAGTCCCAGATCCAAGGCTTACCTCTCGTGGAAGTAGGTGTCGGTCCCGTCCAGCCAGTCCTGCCGTGGCGGGCTGAACACGTCCACGTCGAGCGTGTCCTCGAGCGCCTCCGCCTTGTGCGGCACGTTCGACGGGATGTACAGGAGCTCGCCGGCGCGGACAACGAGCTCCTCCTCTCCGTCCTCCCCGATCCAGAACCTCAGCGCACCCTTCAGAAGGTACGTGATCTGCTCGTTCTCGTGAGCGTGCTTCGGGACCACGCTCCCCTCCTCCAGGACGACCTGCGCGATCATCATCCGTTCGCCCCAGACGAGGCGGCGCGAGATGGCGTCGGTGACCTGCTCCCTCTCGACGTCCTCCCATGCCAGTAGGCGTACCCTCGAATCATCCATCAGTCGATCTCCTCCTCCGTCTCCGTGATCTCCGCCTCCCATTCGATCTGCACGCACGGCGTGAGCGTTTGAGCCACCGGACACTTGGAGGCATGGTGGGCCAGCGCCCGTTCCGTCTCGGCCCGCATGCCCTTCGGGACCACGATCTCGTAGAGCACGTGGATCCGAGTGATCTTCAGCGTTCCCTCGACCGGCCCGATCTCTCCCGTGACCGTGGCGCGCAGTCGATCCGGCTGGCTGGGGATTCCTCTGGCTTCCAGGGCTCCGCCCAGAGTGCCCGTCAGTCACCCACCGGTCGCGGCCACCACGTGGTCGAGCGTCGTGGGGATCGGCTCGGCGGTCCGGCTGCCATAGAACTCCGCGATCCGACCGTGGACCCCGAACTCGAGCGGATCCTCGAACGGCTCGATCCAGGCCAGCCTGTGAGGACCGTCTCCTGACGGTCGAGAATCCAAGATGGAGGCACGGGCCTCGAGCCAACACCGTGAGTTGACGTTTGAAATATATTACACTAGAATAACGAACGTCGATAAACTGACACATGTCATCGTCAACGGACAAGATCCAGGCGGCTTCCGGTTTGGCGGTCCAGCGCCCGAAAGACCTCGTCTTCACCCTCTTCGGTGACTTCCTCCTGCACCGGCCGGACCCGGTCTGGGTCGGGAGCCTGATCTCGCTTCTCGCTCCGTTCGAAGTCTCCGAGGGGGCGGTGAGAACGGTGCTCTCGCGCATGACGACCAAGGGCTGGATCGAGGCCGAGAGGCGGGGCCGAAACAGCTATTACCGGCTGGCCGCCAAGGGCAGGAAGCTCCTGGAGGAAGGGGAGGCGCGGATCTACCATCCGCCCGGTGACGAAGCCTGGAGCGGCGTCTGGACCCTGATCACCTACTCGATCCCGGAGGAGCGTCGCCAGCTGCGTGATTCTCTTCGGGTCCGGCTCTCCTGGCTCGGCTGCGGCTCGCTAGGAAACGGACTCTGGATCACCCCGCACGACATCCGCCGCGAGGTCGAGGAGATCGCCGAAGGCCTGGAGATCCGTGAGAACCTGGAGGTGTTCCGCGCCGAGCACGCCGGCTTCTCTCCGGTGGCGGATCTGGTAGATCAGTGCTGGAACCTGCCGAGCATCAACCGGCGCTACGAGGCGTTCATCAAGCGTCACCTGCCCGATTTCGAGCGCTGTCGCCCCGCTGTCGAGGAAGGTCGGCTCGCCGCCGAAGAGGCGTTCGTCCGTCGGTTCGCCCTCGTGCACGAGTACCGCGAGTTCCCGTTGATCGACCCCTATCTCCCCAAGCCGCTGCAACTCCCGGGATGGGGCGGCGAGTGCGCGGCCGCGCTGTTCAACGCCTACCACGATTTGCTGATGCCTCTCGCCGACGAGTACGTCGACAAGACCCTGGCGGCCGCGCCGGGAGCGGAAGCGCCCGTGAAGAAGGCGTGGTGGACGGCGCCCGTAAATACGATCACAGAGATCGAGTCGTCGAACGCCGCATCGCGGAAGGCCGTGGCGAGCTCCTCCAGCGCGGGCGTGGAGTACGCGTTGTAGTTGTGGGGCCGGTTGATGGTGATTCGCGCCACCCAGTCCCC
>JARRMU010000167.1:0-4488 GCA_037385645.1 Gemmatimonadales bacterium | reverse complement strand
CATAGCACTGCAGCCGGATGAGTTCCGTCCCCAGGATCTCGGCCAGCACCTTGGCGATCTCGGTCTTGCCGACGCCGGCCTCGCCCTCGGCCAGCAGGGGTTTGCCGAGAGCTTGCGCCAGGTGGACCGCCGTCGCGATGGCCCGGTCGGCGACATACCCCCGGCGTTCCATCTTTTGGGCGATATTGCGGATCTCGTCCCTCAAGCTCGTCCTCCAGTTCAGATGATACCGTCTACCATGCTGCTCACGCGGAGGTCCCCGACACGCGTCCCGATCGAAGCCGCTCGTCAGGGATCAACCGGTTCCGGCGTTTTTTATGTAGTGCCGGCGCTCGTGTCGGTGAGACCCGCGGTGTTGACCGCTCTGCCACGGGAGAAAGGACGCATTGAGGGCTACCACCGGTCTCTTCCATCTGGCGATCTTGCTCGCCGTCTCGCTTCCACCGGGTTGCTCCAACCCCCTCGCTACCGAGCGTGACGCGTTCGAGGAGAACCTGCCCAAGTGGAACGCGGCGGCTATCGGCGCTTACGAGTTCGATTATCAGCTCAATTGCTTCTGCGGGGGGCCAGGCGTTCGGCCGGTTCACATCGAGGTCCGCGCCGGAGCGGTCGTCGCGGTGAGCTTCCCCGACGGGGAGGGGCCGGAGCCCTACGATTTGGCCGAGTACCCGACCATACCGAACCTGTTCGCGGATGTGGAAGCGTCGCTGGCACGGAAGCCGTTTTCCGTCATGGTCGAGTACGATGCGTTGTTGGGTTACCCGAGGGAGTTCTTCGCGGACTTCGTGGAGAACGCGGTCGACGAGGAGCTTGGCTTCAGCGCCACGGGGCTGGCCCCGATCTCAGACTGAGAGAGTCCGGCAGCGCTTACGAGTCGACGGTCAGCGTCAGGTCGCGCACGAACTTTTCCTTGCAGCCGGAGCAGCAGAAATAGTAGGTCGCGTTCTCATGCTGGAGCGTATGACGCGCTCCGTCGATATGCACCTCCATCCCGCAGATCGGGTCCAGAGCCACGGTCGGTGGGCGACCATCAGGGCCCTCCGGGAGGTCCGCGTCCGACACCAGCTCGGTCGAGACATCCACCTCGACTGCGCTTGCGATTCGCGAGTCTCTGCCCCGAGCATGCTCGGCTCGGCGCTGAATCAACTCGGCAAGGATAGAGATCGCGATTTCGGCAGGCTCGCGCGCCCCGATGTCCAGACCCGCGGGGCCAACGAGCGGTCTGAGCTCGTCCTCGTCCCACTCCCTGGCGAGCAGGAGCCGCCGCATCTCGTCGGAGCGACGCGGGCTGGCGATCAGACCCACGTAGCAGCTGCCGGCTCGTAGCGCGTCCTCGATGGCCTCCATGTCCCACTCGCCGAGCGTCGAGACGACCGCGTACATCCTTGCCTGGTCGCCCAGGTCCGCTTCGAGCCTCTCCCTCGAGTCCGGCTCGTCCACAACCCGGACGCGGTAGCCCGCCTGCTCGCCCATCGCGGCCAGCGCATGGCTGACGGGAGAATCCCCGTACAGGAGCAGGAGTGAGGCCGGCAGCTGCGGTTCCAGGTATATCTCCACGGTACCCCCGCTATGGCAGGACATCGGGTATACGATGGCATCCGGCCGATCCGTATGTGAGTCGGGTGCCAGTACGATGAGACGCGGACGGCCGTCGCGTAACGCCTCCCGTGCCTCCTTGCGGACCACGGGCTCGATGCAGCTTCCCCCCAGCCAACCGTGGAAACCACCGTCGCTCTCGACGATCGCCTTTTGGCCGACTCTGGATGAGCTGGGTGCCCGGCGCGCTACGACGGTCGCGATTGCGTAGGCTCGCCCCTGCTCCAGAAGGTCGGCAGCCCGCCGGTAGATCGATTCGTCCGTCACGCCGTGCGTGCCTCCGGATCGCACAGCTCCGGCTCGTCGTCGGGATTCGGCCGCGAGAGGCCTATTCCGTAACGCCGGCGTCGCGAAGCGCTGTCCACACCTTGTCCGAGGTTATCGGCATGTCTATGTGCCGGACGCCGTAAACGGAAAGGGCATCCACCACGGCGTTCACGAACGCTGCCGGCGAGCCCACGCACGGCGACTCGCCCACTCCCTTTGCGCCGATCGGGTGATGTGGAGAGGGAGTGACGGTCCGATCCGTTTCCCATCTTGGCGTCTCGACAGCCGTCGGTAGCAAGTACTCCATGAAGTTGCTCCCGATGATGCTGCCGTTCTCGTCGAAATCGATCAGCTGCATGGAGGAGATGGCGAACCCCTCCGTCAGACCGCCGTGAATCTGCCCCTCCACGATCATCGGGTTGATCACGGTGCCGCAGTCGTCCACGGCAACGAAGCGTCTGACCTTCCACTCGCCCGTGCCCTTGTCGATGTCCACGACGCAGATGTACGTGCCGAACGGGAAGGTCAAGTTCGGGGGGTCGTAGTAGTTGACGGCCTCGAGGCCGGCTTCGACGCCCTCGGGGGTGTTCGTGTAGGCCGCGAAAGCAATGTCTCCCATCGATATCGATCGGTCGGGCGCACCCTTGACACGGAACTCGTAGTCCTTCCACTCCACGTCTTCCTCGGCGACTTCCATCACGTGGGCGGCGATCTTCTTCGCCTTGTCCCGGATCTTTCTCGCCGCGATCGCCGTGGCCGCGCCGGCGACGGGCGTGGAGCGGCTGGCGTACGTCCCGAGTCCGTAGGGAGCCGTATCGGTGTCCCCGTGCTCGACGGAGATGTCATCCACGGGGATCCCGAGCTCCTCGGCCAGGATCTGCGCAAAGGTCGTCTCGTGCCCCTGTCCCTGCGTCTGCGAGCCGATCCTTGCCAGCACCTTGCCGGTCGGGTGTATCCTGACCTCGCAGGAGTCGAACATCTCGAGCCCGAGGATATCGAACGTCTTTCCGGGTCCGGCGCCGACAATCTCAGTGAAGCTGGAGATCCCGATTCCCATGATCTCGCCTCGGGCGCGCTTCTCCTCCTGCTCTCGAAGCAGCTCCTCATACCCGACCATCTCGAGGGCCTTGTCCAGAGCCGCTTCGTAGTCGCCGCTGTCGTAGCTCCAGCCGAGCGACGTCTCGTAAGGGAACTGATCGGGCTGGATGAAGTTCTTCCGCCGCAGCTCCACCGCATCCATCCCGATTTCGTCGGCCAGCACGTCCACGGCGCGCTCGATCAGGTAGGCGGCCTCCGTGACCCGGAAGGAGCAGCGGTAGGCGATGCCGCCGGGTGCCTTGTTGGTGTAGACGCCGTCCACTTCCACGAATGCGTTCTCGAGGTCGTACGACCCGGTGCAGATGTTGTAAAGGCCGGCCGGGAACTTCGAGGGCTGGGCGGCGGCGTTGAAGGCCCCGTGATCGGCCAGCGTCTTCACGCGCAGTCCCCGAATCTTCCCCTCCTTGGTGGCGGCGAGCTCCGCCCGCATGTGGTAGTCGCGCGCGAATCCGGTGCTCGAGAGGTTGCCGGTTCGGTCCTCCGTCCACTTGACCGGCCGCCCCAGCGTGAGCGACGCGACGGCGGAGCAGACGTACCCGGGATACACCGGCACCTTGTTGCCGAAGCCTCCGCCCACGTCCGGAGAGATAATCCGGATCTTGTGCTCTGGCAGGCCCGCGACGAGCGCGAATACGGTCCGGTGCGCGTGTGGTGCCTGAGAGGTCATCCAGATGGTCATCTTCTCGTTGGTCGCGTCCCAATCGGCCACGCAGGCACAGCACTCGATCGGTGCCGGGTGGCAGCGCTGGTAGAGCATGTCCTGCTCGATGGTGACCTCGGCCTCTTCGAATATCCGGTCCGTCGACTCCCGGTCACCGGACTCCCAGTGGAAGATGTGGTTCGTCTTCTCTTCGCGGTCGTCGCGGAGAACCGGAGCATCGGCCTCCAGCGCCTTGTGAGGATCCACAAGAACGGGAAGCTCCTCGTAGTCGATCCGGACCGCCGCCGCGCCGTCAGCCGCTGCGAAGCGGGTCTCACCCACGACCGCCGCGACCTCCTGTCCCTGAAACAGGACCTTCCCGGTGGCGAGCACCATCTGTTGATCGTGCGACAGGGTGGGCATCCAGGCGAGGTTCGCTCCCGCCAGGTCCTCGCCCGTAATTACCGCCAGGACGCCCGGGATCTCGAGCGCGCCGGAGGTGTCGATGCTCCCGATTCGCGCGTGAGCGAAGGGCGATCTGACGAGCTCCAGGTACACCATGTTCGGAAGCTTGACGTCGTCCACGTAGCGGCCCTGTCCACGGATGAAGCGCGCATCTTCCTTACGCTTCACCGAGCAGCCAAGACCTCCGAGATCCTGTTGGGTGCTCATTCGTCACCTCCCTCGGACCCGCCGTTTCCGCTTCCGGCATCGCCCCCTGGGCTCGAGCCCTCCTCGGCCATGGCTCGTGCGGCTCTTTGGATCGCTTGCACGATGTTCGCCGTGCAGGCCGACGGGCATACTCTTACGACCGTCGAAGGGCTCATGAGCAACGGCGGGCTGAACCCGATGCAGGAAGCGTTCAAGGAGGAGCATGGACTTCAGTG
>JARRMU010000166.1:0-4952 GCA_037385645.1 Gemmatimonadales bacterium | reverse complement strand
GGCGTCCGTCGCCTGCACCGAGTCGGAGCGAGAGCGCCATCCGGCCCGGCACGCGGCCCGCGGTGGCCTCGGCGCCGTGATGGGCTCCAAGGGGCTCAAGTACGTGTCCGTCGAAGCGGGCAAGGCGAAGGCCCGGGTCGGCAGCGACAAGAAGGCGTGGGCCGCCATCTGCAAGCAGTCCTCGAAGGACTACCTGGCGGGTCCGCAGCTCATGAAGACCGGAACCAGCACCACGGTACCGCTGGCGCAGGTGCTCCACACCTTCCCATACAAGAACCGGGTGGAGGGCCAGTCCCCGGACGCCGAGACGCTCGACGGGCACCGCATCCTCGAGAGCTTCGAGGAGCGGGGCGGCGGCATGCACAACTGCATGACGGGCTGCATCGTCAAGTGCAGCAACGTCGTACACGACGCCGAGGAGACGCTCACCCTTCTCGGATCCAACTGCGCGATCCAGAGCTGGGAGGACGTCGCCGACCTCGACCGACTCTGCGACGAAGTCGGCCTCGACACCATCGAGACGGGCGCCGCCATCGCGATCTACATGGACTCGGGCGGCATGGAGTTCGGCGACGCCGAAGGGGCGAAAGGGATCCTGAAGGAGATCGCCGAGGGCACGGAGCTCGGCCGCATGATAGGCAACGGCGCCCTCGAGACCGGCAAGCGGCGCAAGCACCACCGCATCCCGACCGTCCGCGGCCAGGCGATTCCCGCCTGGGATCCCCGCCCCCTGAAGGCCACCGGGGTGACCTATCTGACGAGCGCTCAGGGCGCAGACCACACGGCCGGCCTCGTCGTGAACCCGGGCCTGGCTGCCGAGCAGCTGCCGCAGGCGAGCCAGGACAGCCAGCTCCTGAACGCCATCGTCGACGCATCGGGCTTCTGCATGTTCCTCATGCTGAACGCCGACACGATCCGTCGCTTCTACAGCGCGTACTTCGGACGGGAGTTCAGCCGGGAGGAGTTCTACGACCTGGGCTGGCAGATCCTCGAGGACGAGTGGGAGTTCAACAAGCGCGCCGGCTGGAAACGCGAGGAAGACGTCATGCCCGCGTGCATGGAGGAGGACAAGATCGGGCCTCTGCAGGTCTCGTTCGACGTCCCCCACGGGATCGTCCAGAAGGCCTACGAGAAGATCGGGAGCAGGGATTCGTTCTGGGAGGCGGAGTCGTCTGCTTGACGTCGATCGGGTGATCCCGCTCAGCCCATGGCGGCGCCGGCGCAGACGCGGATCTCCTGGCCGGTGATCCCACTGGCGTCGTCGGAGCAGAGGAACATCACGGTCTTCGTGACCTCGCCGGGCTCCACCGCGCGCCCCAGCGCGGCCTCGCGCCCGAACTCCTCCTCGACGATCCGGACGTCCACGCCGCGCTCGCCGGCGATCCGCTTCCAGTAGCCCGCGAGCAGCTCTGTCTTCACCGCTCCGGGGACGACAGTGTTGGCCCGGATCCCGTACCGACCTACCTCCAGGGCTAGCGTACGCGTGAAGCCGAAGATTCCGAGCTTTGAGGCGGTGTAGTGGCTCTTGCGCTCGAATCCGCGAAGCGCCGCCGTGGACGAAAAGGTCAGGATCACGCCGGACCGCCGCGGGATCATGTGTCGCAGGCTCGCCCGGGCCACCAGGAACTGGGAGGTCAGATTGGTGGCGATGACCTGGTTCCAGTTCTCGAGGGTCTGCTCCTGGACGGCCAGATCCTGGCCGGCGTAGGCGGCGTTGTTGATCATGAAGTCGATGCCACCGAAACGCTCGGCGACGCAGTCGGCCATGGCGTCGACATCGGATTCGACGGTGAGATCCATGGGCAAGACGAGAGGTCGCTCCCCGCCGGCACGCGCGGCCAGGTCCGCCGTCTCTTCCAGGAGCTCCTTGCGCCGGGCCGCGACGCACACTCGTGCTCCCTCACGAACGAAGCCGATGGCCATGTCGCGGCCGATGCCGGTCCCAGCCCCCGTGATGATCGCGACCTTGTCTGCGAACCTCATCGTCGTCTTTCCGGAGCGAGGCGGATCACGCGGTCTTCGGCTGGTAGAGGAAGATCCCGTTGTAGAGCAGAGCTGGCCGCTCGTTGCCGACGACGTGAATCGCGTTCTCGGTCTCGATCCGCGTTCCCTTTCTGCCCGATTCGACGGACACGAGGCGGGAACGCGAGTGGATCTTCGAGTCGACAGGGACCGGGGAGAGGAAGCGGAGCTTGTCCGACCCGTAGTTCACCGCGTTGCCCTGGCCGACGAGGCGATAGCTCGCCGGCCCCGCGGCGGCGGCTCCGGCCAGGAGGCTCAGGGTGAGGAATCCGTGCGCGATCGTGGTACCGAAGGGGCTCTCCCGCTCCGCGCGCTCGACGTCCACGTGGATCCACTGGTGATCGCCCGTCAGGTCGGCGAACTGGTCGATCATGGCCTGGGTGACCTCGACCTCGGGCCCGAAGGGGCCGAACTCGTCGCTCACGTGGCTGCGGATCGCGCCGATGTCGTCGAACTGGATCTCCTGCACGGGTTCCTCCTCCCTTTCTCCAGGGCCCGAGTCCGCTGGGGTGCGAACAATTGATCATCAATTGTATAGGAGTACCATAAGGGGAGCTTCGCAGGGAGAGGAGGGACCAGCGACGTGATCCCCGATCCTGGCTACGCCACGTTCCCGGACATGCTCCGCGCGCTTGCCGAGCGCTTCGGACCGCGCGACTGCATCGTCCTCGGCGACGAGCGTCTGACCTTTGCGGAAGCCGAATCGCGCTCCGCTCTGCTGGCGCGGAGGCTCCTCGCGAGCGGCGTGGGCAAGGGCACGCGCGTGGGCCTGCTGGCGCCGAACGGCCCCGACTTCGTGGTCGGAATGCTCGCGGTGGGCCGGATCGGCGCCATGCTCGTACCGGTCAACACCCTCTACCAGGCCCAGGAGCTCGGTTGGACGCTGCGGCACGCAGACGTCCACACCCTGCTCACGGTGCCGGAACTGCTCTCCCACGACTACATCGCGCGCCTCGAGGAGGCCGCGCCGGGCCTCGCCGAGACGACCGGGCCCGACCTGCAGCTGCCCTCGACACCCTACCTGCGTCAGATCCGCGTGTTCGGGAAGAGCGACCGGCCGTGGTCTCGTTCCGTTGACGAGGGGGCGATGGTGGACGCCAACCTCCTCCGTGCAGCCGAGGAGCAGGTGACGCCCGCCGACCACGGCCTGATCATCTACACCTCGGGCAGCACGGCCGAGCCGAAGGGCATCGTGCACAGCCAAGGTTCGCTGATCCGACATTCCTGGTGGCTGGGGCAAGGCCACGGCTTCGTTCCGGAGGACCGGATCTTCACGCCGAATGCGTTCTTCTTCATCGGGGGCTTCGTCTTCAGCCTGCTCGCTCCCATGCAGACGGGTGCGTGCCTCGTATGCGAGAAGCGCTTCGACCCGGGAGAAACCCTCGATCTACTCGAACGCGAGCGGGCGACGATCGTCACCGGCTGGCCCCACTACGGGCCGGCGATGGCCGCCCACGAGAGTTTCGCGAAGCGCGATCTCTCCTCCATCCGGGCCGGCTACCTGTTCGAGATCCTGCCGCCATCGGCCATCCGCTTCCCCTACAGCCTCGGCATGTCCGAGACCTGCAGCCCTCACACCTTCTGGCCGCCCGGCAAGGAGCTTCCGAAGGGCTCCCTCGGCGTCGCCGTGCCCGGCGTCGAGCACAAGGTCGTCGATCCGGAGAGCGGAGCCGTGCTCCCGCCGGGCAAGCCCGGAGAGCTCTGCGTGCGCGGCTACACGCTGATGCAGGGCATGTACCGGCGCGAGCGCGAGGAGGTCTTCGACGCGGACGGGTGGTACCACACGGGCGACGAGGTCACGCTGAGCCCGGACGGCCACGTAACGTTCCACGGTCGCCTCAGCGACGTGATCAAGACATCCGGCGCCAATGTCTCGCCCATGGAGGTCGAGGCCGCGCTCCGCGCGCTGCCCGGCGTGCTCGAGGCCCACGTGGTCGGGCTGTCCGATCCCGAACGCGGACAGCTGGTGGCCGCCGCGGTCGTGCCGGACGGAACCCGGGACCTCGCTGCGGACGATCTGCGCTCAACCCTGCGCGATAGGCTCGCCGCCTACAAGGTTCCCCGGCGCTTCGACTTCTACGCCAAGCCGGATCTTCCCTACAAGGCCACGGGCAAGATCGACAAGCGCGCCCTCGTGGCAGAGATGGGGAGGTCGTCGTAGGCAGGCGCCCGGGTGAACTTGCTCGTCAGCTCTTCTCGAAGAGCGCCCGGACCTCCGGCTGGCTCACCTTGAGCGATGGCGTGCGCGGCAATGCCGGGACGATGCGGATCTCGGAGGGCACCTGATAGCTGGTCAGGTGCTCGCGCGCGTACTCACGCAACGTATCCGCATCCACCCGCGCACCGTCGCGCAGTTCGACCGCGGCTACGGGCACCTGGCCGAGGCGAGGGTCGGGCAGTCCCACGACGCAGGCGTCACGCACGTCCGGGTGTGAGGCCAGCACGCGAACCACGTCCCCTGGCATGATCTTGAAGCCCCCGCGCAGAATCGCGTCGTCGCTGCGGCCGGCGACCCAGACGAACCCGTCGGCGTCGATGCGCCCCAGATCCGTGGTGCGGTGCCACGGGCCTTCTCCACCGGACCGGATCTCGATGAGCCCGACCTCGTCGGCGGCCAGCGGTTCGCCGGTGTCCGGGTGCACCACGCGCAGCGCCCGACCGGGCTGGGGACGACCGACGCTTCCGCGCTTCGAAGTGGAGCCGTGGCTCGTGCTCGTACGCCGCCACCGGCCCCGCGCCGTGAGCCTCGTGCCGTCGGCCGTCCGCATGGTCCTCGATGCCGAAGTGGATCCCGAGGATCTGGCCAGCATCCAGGTGGTGACGTCGGGATCCGCGAAGCTCGATCCCGACGTCCAGCTAGTGTTTGAGCGCCGCTACGGCATCCCCGTGCTGCCGTCGTACGGCGCCACGGAGTTCGCCGGGGGCGTCGC
>JARRMU010000165.1:4565-6977 GCA_037385645.1 Gemmatimonadales bacterium | reverse complement strand
GCGCGGAGCAGCGCCACGCCGCCCCCGGGCACGATGCCCTCCTCGACCGCCGCTCGCGTCGCATGCAACGCGTCCTCCACGCGAGCCTTCTTCTCTTTCATCTCGGTTTCAGTCGCTGCACCGACCTTGAGCACCGCCACGCCGCCGGCGAGCTTCGCCAGCCGCTCCTGGAGCTTCTCCTGATCGTAGTCGGAGGTGGTCTCCTCGATCTGCTTGCGGATCTCGTCGCAGCGGCTCTGGATGTCCCTCTTCGAGCCCGCGCCCTCGATGAGCGTCGTGTCGTCCTTGGTGATCACGACCTTCTGGACCCGACCCAGGTCTTTGAGCATCACGTTCTCGAGCTTGAGGCCGAGTTCCTCGGCAATCAGGTGGCCTCCGGTCAGGATCGCCATGTCTTCGAGCATCGCTTTGCGGCGATCGCCGAAGCCGGGCGCCTTCACGGCCGCACAGTGCAGCGTGCCCCGGAGCTTGTTCACGACCAGGGTCGCCAGCGCCTCTCCCTCGAGATCCTCGGCCACGATCAGGATGGGCTTGTCCTGCTGTGAGACCTGCTCGAGGAGCGGCAGGAGGTCCTTCATGCTGCTGATCTTCTTCTCGTGCAGGAGAACCAGCGCATCCTCGAGGACCACCTCCATGCTCTCGGCGTCGGTCACGAAGTAGGGCGAGAGGTAGCCGCGGTCGATCTGCATGCCCTCGACGACGTCGAGGGTGGTCTCCATGACCTTGGCCTCCTCGACGGTGACGACGCCCTCCTTGCCGACCTTCTCCATCGCCTCGGCGAGGATCTTGCCGATCGTCTCGTCCCCGTTGGCGGAGATCGTCCCCACCTGGGCGATCTCCTCGCCCGTGCGGGTCTTCTTCGACTGCTTGCCGAGGTCCTCGACGAGCACCGCCACGGCCTTGTCGATCCCGCGCTTGAGGTCCATGGGGTTCATCCCGGCGGCGACCATCTTGGTGCCCTCGCGGAGGATGGCCTGCGCGAGTACGGTGGCGGTGGTGGTACCGTCGCCCGCCACGTCGGAGGTCTTGCTCGCCACCTCGCGCACCATCTGCGCGCCGAGGTTCTCGAAGGGATCCTCGAGCTCGATCTCCTTCGCCACGGTGACGCCGTCCTTGGTGATCGTGGGCGTTCCCCAGCTCTTCTCGAGCATGACGTTGCGGCCCCTGGGCCCCAGCGTCACGCGCACCGCGTGGGCGAGCTGGTCGACGCCACGCAGCAGACGCTCCCGGGCGTCCTGTGCATAGTGGATCTGCTTTGCTGACATGATGCGTTTCTCCTACTCGAGCACCGCGAGGACGTCGTCCTCGCGAATGATCAGATGTTCGTCACCTTCGAGCTGAATCTCGGTGCCGGAGTATTTGCCAAAGAGCACCCGGTCCCCCTTGTGCACGTCGAGTGGGCGGAGCTTGCCGTCTTCATCGACCTTCCCTTTGCCCACAGCGATGATCTTGCCCTCCATGGGCTTCTCCTTGGCGGTATCGGGGATGATGAGCCCCCCCTTGGTCTTCTCCTCTTCCTCGATGCGTTTGACGAGGAGTCGGTCGTGCAACGGTCTCACCTTCATGGCTTGATTCTCCCTCAGTGGCCTCCGCCTAGCGGGGCCTGCTCAAGCGGCCTTTGCCGGTTGGTCGCCAGAACGACTCGGGCGCTCACGCGCGCTGCCCTCGGAGTCGATGTAGAACTCCCCACGCTGCGTCTGGAAGTGGGTTCCGTGTGTGAACCGGGCCCGCCGGAGGTCGCTGTCCGGGGGATTCCACAAGACGCCGACTCCCTCGACCCAGACGTAGTCGTGCTCGAGCAGGTGCGCCTTCTGCTCCGACGTCAACGCCGTCAACAGCTCCTGGCGTTCCTGGGGCTGGAGCCTCGTCCGGGTCCACTCGATCCACTGGGTTTCACGCATGGTGTTTCTCCTCCGCCGAGCCGGAGCGGGGATGTCTGTAGCGAGCATCCGCCCGGCACTGCTAAGAATAGCACGCAGATAAAACGCAACAAGCAGTCACATCAAACGCTTGAGGAAGTACGCAGATTCGCGATACTGGGGTGTATGGCCGGACGCCAAAGCCGACCCCGGAGCAACCGGAAGCATTCCCAGGTCGACCTGGGCGCGCTGCTCGCCGATCTGCGTACGGCCAAGGGGCTCTCCCTCCGGGAGGTCGAGGAGGCCACGGACAGGGCCGTCTCGAACGCCTACCTGAGCCAGCTGGAGAAGGGGAGGATCCAGAAGCCCTCGCCCCACGTGCTGCACAGCCTGGCCGCGGTCTACGCCGTGCCCTACGAGGCGCTGATGGAGAAGGCCGGCTACCTGCTGCCCTCCGAAGACAGCGGCGGCCGTCGCAAGAGATTGGCGGCCTTCGCCATCGACGACCTGACCGCCGAGGAGGAGGAGGAGCTGCTGAAGTACCTGGCGTTCC
>JARRMU010000165.1:0-4555 GCA_037385645.1 Gemmatimonadales bacterium | reverse complement strand
GCCGAGGAGGAGGAGGAGCTGCTGAAGTACCTGGCGTTCCTTCGCTCCCGCACTTCGTCATGAAGCCGGTATCCGCAGCAAGGAGCAACGGGGATGAGTGACCACACAGCTCTCAAGGAGGCGGCTCGGGAGTATGCGGCGGCGTACGCGGCCCACTACTCCGAGCGCGACCTGGCCAAGGCTCTCCGGCTCTACCAGAGGATCATGGCTTCGCACGCGAGCGCTCCAGAAGCCGGGTACTCCCGGACGCAGGTCCAGAACATCGTTCACGCAGTCGTCCCGGAGCAGGAGCTCCTGGATGCTCAAATGGAGCTCGTGATCGCCCGCCTCGAACACCAGGTCTCAACCGATGCCGAGCCGTTAGAACGGCGAACATGAGCAAGATCCGTGCAAAGCCCGCTCCGAATGCGAAGGCTGAGACCGCGCGCAACGCGACTCGGAAGGGCTGATCGAGCCCCTCCGGTAGATGTCCGGCCAGGACAGGCCGATCCCGCGGCTTCGAGGACGCCCCGGCCGACCGTGACCGAACGGCCTCGAGGGAGGGGAAATGGGGTTGGAAATCCTCGTCGCGATCGGAATCGCCGCGGCGGTTCTCATCCTTGGGATTCGCGTCATCACGGAGTATGAGCGCGGCGTGGTGTTTCGCTTCGGGCGCTTCAACGGCATCAAGGAGGCGGGGCTCCGCTGGATCATCCCCGGCATCGACCGCATGGTTCGCATCAGCCTGCGCGAGATCGTGATGGACGTGCCCGAGCAGGACGTCATCACGCGCGACAACGTGTCCGTCAAGGTCAACGCCGTGCTCTACTTCCGCGTGTTGCACCCGGACAAGGCGGTGATCCAGGTGGAGAACTACCTCTACGGCACGTCGCAGCTCGCCCAGACCACGCTGCGCAGCGTCTGCGGCCAGGCGGAGCTGGACGAGCTGCTCGCCGAGCGCGAGTCCATCAACCAGAAGCTCCAGGAGATCATCGACCTCCAGACCGAGCCGTGGGGGGTGAAGGTGCGCGCGGTCGAGCTCAAGAAGATCGACCTGGCCACGGAGATGCAGCGGCCGATGGCCAGGCAGGCCGAGGCCGAGCGCGAGAAGCGCGCCAAGGTGATTCACGCGGAAGGCGAACTCCAGGCCGCCGAGCGCCTGGCGGAGGCTGCGCGGGTGCTCGCCTCGGAGGAGGTGGCGATCCAGCTTCGCTACCTCCAGACGCTCTCCAAGATCGCCACGGAGCACAACTCGACGACGATCTTCCCGGTCCCGATCGACATCCTCAGGCCCTTCTACGACGTGGACCGAAGCCGTCGGGCGGCGGGCGAAGGTGGCGGAACCGCAGGCTAGTTCGTGCCCGGCGAGGAGAAGAACCTCTCTCTCGACGAGAGGGGGCGCCGCCCGGTCGTCGCCGCGCCGCTGGGCCACTCGGACCGCGCACTCACCGCATCTACGCGCACGTGCTGCTCATCGATCGTCCGCGTCAGGAGCTCCGGCCCGCCTCTGCCTTGCGGTGGCGCGCGTCTCTCAACCGGCGGACCGCTTCCGCATCGAGTCGATCCATCTGCGGACCGAAGGCTACGACGTAGGTCCCCCGCTTTGCGCCCTCGGAATCGCTGAGCGCGATGACCGCCGCCGAGTCCCCGGGATCGCTCTCGCCTTCGAACCGAACGAGGTCGTCGATTCGCAGCTGTTCGGGGCGATAGGTCAGCCCGGTGACGACATCGCGGAGCTCCCCGTTCTCCGCGCGGAACCCCCCGGTGTATCCATGCGCCGTGAAGTGGGAGACGGCGTCGGCGACGTTGCTCTCATACATGGATGGGTCCCTCCTGCCGCACCGTCATTCAGCCCGATCGAAGGATCCACGTTGCGAATCGCAGCCACGTCAGATGGGATCGAGCCATTCTTCGGGCCAGAGCCCCGGCGCGTCTTTCAGCGCGTACAACGAATGGTTGCCGGCGCCGCGCTGGTAGCCCGTGACGCTCGCGTCCCGGCCAGCCCAGAGCATCTGGCCCGGTTCCGGCCGGCGCTCGGCCGGGCCGCGGAGCGCTGCATGGAGAGTCGTTCCGTCAGCGATTCGAACGCGTGACCCGACGTGGATTCGCTTCATCTGCTTCCGGGCTGCCGCGGCGTAGAGGGGAGCGCCCGGCCCCCGGACCTTCGAGACCACGAGGACGTAGGGATTTCGCGTTCGGTCCTCATTGGCCGAGCAGCGCCAGGATCTCGTCGCTCTGGGCGCGGGCGTCTTCGCGGCCGAGCTCCATCAGCTGGCTCGTGAAGCAGCGGTCGAAGAGGAGGTAGGAGAGCAGGTCCGCCTCGCCTTCAGGGGCGCCGAGCTGCGCGAGGTTCGTAAACAGCGAAGGCAGCAGGCCCAGCGACCGCGGGCCTTGGCGGGCGTAGCACTCCGCGGCCACGGCGCCGATGTCCTGGCTCGGGCGCAGGGTGAGGGCGGAGACGCGACGGTAGTCGGCGCCGCGCTGCGCGCGCACCGCGACGTTGAAGTTCTCGAGGAAGCCGTCGCCGTAGCTCTTCTCGCCGTGCTCGATCTGCGCATTCACGAGCTCCATGCGCTGGAGCTCGTACTCCAGCCGGTCCATCATGAGTGCGTTGAGAACCTTGCCGAGCAGGAAGGCCGGCTTGCCGATCACGTCCTCCGGGTAGGCTGGCTGATCCTCGTCGGGGCCCACCGGGTGCTTGAGCCCGATGACGAGCACGCGCTCGCAACCGAGGCGGAGAGCCGGCGAGAGCGGCGTGTTCATGCGCAGGCCGCCGTCGACGTAGTAGCGGTTGCCGAGGCGCACCGCGGGGAAGAAGAAGGGAATGGCGGCCGAGGCGCGCACGTGGCGCGGCGTGATTTCGACCGCCTCGGCGTGGGCGTTCGGGTCGAACTGCCAGGACGTCGTGTCGGCGAGCTTCCCGTCCATGAAGACGGTCGCGCGGCCCGTGCGCACCTGGGTGCAGGAGATGCACAGCGCGCTCGGCGCGTCGCGGTCGAGGTTCGTGCGCAGGTGATCCCAGGGGATACGCTCCTGGACGAGACGCTCGAGCGGCCCGATGTCGACCAGACCGCCGATCACGTCGGCGCCCGCGCGGAGGCGCCGCGCCAGGCTCGTCACGCCGAGCGCGCGCAGCGGCACGCGGAAGAGATCGCCGAGGGAGAGCTGAAGGACGTCGTTCACGCGCATGTCGCGCCAGGTGTCGGCGAGCTGCCCGGCGCGCGGCCCGGGCCCGAGGTGCGCGCTCGCCGCCACGTAGGCCGCGTGGATGGCACCCACCGACGTCCCCGAGAGCACGTCGAACTCGAAGCCCGGCGGAAGCCGCGGGTAGATCTCCTCGAAGAGATGCGCCAGTACGCCCGCCTCGTAGGCGCCGCGCGCGCCGCCGCCCGAGAGGACGAGCCCTGCGCGCCGGCGCGGGGGCGATCGATCCGTCATGTGCGCGAGCTTAGCTTGCTTGCGCAACGTATGCGGCCTCGACGATCGCGCGAAAACGAGTCTGCCCGCTATCCCTCGTCTTCGTTGCAGGTCTCTCCCCGCTGCCGATAGCCCGCATCGCAAGTCCAGCGGTTTCCCGTGTAATCGAGGTGGGCGTTCATTGGCACCTGGAAGGCCAGGCACGACCGGAGTCTTTTCTTGAAGCCTCGCTCGCAGTCCCAGGAGTGTCCCGACGAGCCGAGGTAGCCGTTTGCCGGCACCTCGACCGTGACACACGACTCGTCACGCTTCAGGTAACCGCGATTGCATTCCCAATCGTTGCCTGAATGCCCGAGGTATCCTTCCTGAGGGATCTCGAGGGCTGCGCACGAGTCGCCGCTCCGACGGAAACCTCGGTCGCAGTTCCAGCGATCTCCGGAAGAGTCCAGATAGGCGTTCGCGGGTACCGAAATAGCCACGCAGGACTGGTCGACCCTTCGGTACCCTCTGCCGCACTCCCATCCGCTTCGGTTGGAACTGAGAAAGGCGTGCGGAGGCACTTCGATCTTCGCGCATGCCTGGTTGGTCTTCCGGTAGCCTCTGCTGCATTTCCATCCGTGCCCCCAGGAGTCCAGATGGGCATTCGCAGGCACCTCGACGGCCACACACGATCGGCGCAAGTCCCGGTAACCTCGATCGCACTCCCATCCGTCTCCGTAACGTTTCGTATGGGCGTTGAGAGGCGCCGCGCCCGCAGATTCATCCTGCGCCGCTGCAATGCCCGACCAGGAGCCCAGCGCCAGGAGGGCGATCAGGAATCGACAGGACCCGGTCCGACGTAACGACTGGATGCTCATGGCTGGGATTCTCCGTTCTTCTCTACTCTTCGATCTTCGCGGCGCTGAGATCCGAGGCGTTCTCAGAACGTCGGTCCACCGACGGGGTCTCCGATCTCTCGTCGAGAGCGATCTTGAAGAGGTCGGCCACTGCCGCGCCGAACCCGAGTGCGATGTCTGCCTCGTGAGGCACGGATCGCTCGCACGCGATGACTCCAAAGTCGACCGATTCCACGTAGCTCACCACGGTGATGTTGAGGCCCGCCCCTTCCATCAGCGGCCCGAGGGGGTAGGCGGCGGTCAGGCGCGCCCCGGCGGCGTAG
>JARRMU010000164.1:0-6053 GCA_037385645.1 Gemmatimonadales bacterium | reverse complement strand
TCCCCGCGAGCTCCACGACGATCCGTTCGTCGCCGACTCTCTGAATCGTGGGCTCGCGGACGCCGAACTCATCGATCCGGTTGCGGATCGTAGTCAGCGTACGGTCGATCGCATCGGCCTTGGCCGCCGCATCGAGGGTGCCGTCGGGGTCATCGATCTCCACCGCCAGGTGCATACCGCCCTGGAGGTCCAGGCCGAGCTTGAGCGCCGACTCTCGCTCTCCAGTCGGGCCTTCCTTCGGAAGCAAGGCCCAACCGCACAGGAGCAACAGTACCGCGATCAGGATCAGGCGCGCTCTGACTGTGCTGAACATCCGTGTCTATTCAAATCTAATGAGGAGCAGGGTTGATCGATCAGAAGCCTAGGAAGGTAGTTTTCGCATCCGTCTTTCGAAAGGTTTGGCGGGCATGTTGTCCACCCGCCTCCATCGTGCTCGATTGGGAGTCTGTCGAGGAACCGAGTGTACTGTGCGCGTGGGTCTTGCCGAGAGCAGACGAGGAGCGAGAACGAGGCGATATGGTCCATTGTCGTCGACGACGGAGCTGCTCGCGGCTGAGCCCTCGCGCACCCACCCGCTCTTGCGGACCATGCCCGAGAAGATCACCGCGTCGCGAGAAGGGGCGCGGGGCCGGACGGTGAGCGCGCGATGATCGCGGTGGCGTCCAGCTGCGCCCTCGCCGCCGATGCGGGGGCTGGGCTCTCCAAGTACGGGGGCAACGCCGTGGACGCGGCGTTGGCGGGAGCGCTCGTCTCCGCCGTCACAGAGCCCGGCGTCGTTTCGCTGGGCGGCGGCGCCTTCGTGATGATCTGCCCGCCCGGCGAGGCGCCGATTCTGATCGACGGCCACGTGGAGATGCCGGGCCGGGGCCTGCCTGCCGACCGCCTCGGGGGCGGCCGGATCGACATCTGGATGGAGTACGGCGGAGGCGTCTCGACGACGGTCGGACCGGGGTCTGTCGGCACCCCCGGATTGCTCGCCGCCTTCGACCTCGCCTCTAGCCGCTACGGCAAGGTCGACTGGAAGAGACTTTTCGGCCCGGCCCACGAGTATGCCCGCGATGGATTCCCCCTTTCCCAGCCCTCGTACGACTACCTCGTCTACTCGGGGGGGCCGGTGTTCGGGTGGGACCCGCCCAGCTATGAGGCGCTTCACGACGCGAGCGGGGAGATCCTCCCTCGAGGCGAGCCGGTCCGAGTGGCGGGACTGGCGGACAGCATCGCGATGATCGCCGAGGAGGGAGCGTCGGCGTTCTACGGCGGCGACGTGGGTCGCCGCATCGTGGATGGCCTGTCGGAGGGGGGCGGCGTGCTCACCATGGCGGACCTGGAGGCCTACGAGGCTGTCACGCGCCCTCCCCTGCACGTGACGGTCGATGGATGGGATATCGCCACGACGCCCATGCCCTCGCGCGGTGGCGCCGTGCTCGCCGCGATGCTGATCTTGCTGGAAGGTCATCCGAAGCAGGGGTGGAACGAGCACGAGCTCAAGCGTCTGATCCGGGCGCAGGAGGTCGTGTTCGGCCACGAGAAGGAGCTGGTGGAGGGCTTCACCGATCGGGAGGTGAGGGCGCGGGAACTGCTCGGTGCGGCGCACGGCGCGTTGCGAGCCGCCATGGAAAGCCCGTCCACCGTGCACACCTCAGCGATCGACTCGGAGGGTCTCGCCTGCTCGGTCACGATCTCGGCGGGATACGGCGCAGGTGCCATGCCCGGCGGTACCGGGATCTGGATGAACAACTGCCTGGGCGAGATCGAGCTGAGCCCGGAAGGTTACCACGCGCTGGAGCCCGGCACTCGCCTTCACTCCAACATGGCGCCCACCATTGCCCGCCGCGACGACGGAGCCGTCCTCTCGATCGGCTCTCCGGGAGCCAGCCGGATTCCGACGGCGATGCTTCTCGCCCTGCTCTACGATCTGCGTCTGGACCTGCCGCTTCAGGAAGCGGTAGACAGCCCGAGACTGCACGTGGTGCTCGAGGAGGAGGGGCTTCGGGTCGACTACGAGGAAGGCCTCCCCGTAGACAAGCTGGATGTGCGGCAGCGACGGTTCAGCCGTTCCATGTACTTTGGCGGGGTCGCAGCCGTCCGGCTGGAACCGGATGGGACGTTCTCTCTTGCCGCCGATCCAAGGAGAAGCGGCTCGACGGCGTTGGCCGAGTAGAAGATGAAGGAAGAAGATACCGGGATGAGGATTCTCTGCGGGACGGCGACGCGCGCGCTGGCCGTCCGCGCCGCGGTGCTCGCAGCTGCACTGGCGCTCACGACACTCGGCGGCTGCTCGGTCGGCTTCCGCTCGAACGAGCCGGCGAAACCGCAGGCGGCCTCCGACCAGGAAAAGAAGGACAAGATCAAGCCGTACGCCGAGGTCGTCACGGCCGAGGCGGTCTCAGACTCCGGGATGTTCGTCGTGCACCGCATCGATGAAAAGGTGCTGTTCGAGATCCCCGACACGATGCTGGAGCGCGAGATGCTGCTCGTCTCCCGTCGGGCGAAGACGGCGGAACGGCTAGGCTTCGGCGGCATGAAGAACAACACGCAAACCGTGCGCTGGCAGCGATACGATGACCGTGTCCTGCTCAGGGTGTCCTCGCACGAGCTCGTGGCGGCCGATTCCCTTCCGATCTACGAGGCGGTCGTCAACTCCACGTTCGAGCCCATCATCAGAGCGTTCGAGATCGAGGCTCTCAACGAAGACTCGAGCGCCGTCGTGATCGACGTCACGAAACTCTACGCCAGCGACGTCAAGATGCTCGGCCTCAGCCAGCCGCTCCGCGAGCGCTACAAGGTGAGCTCGCTGGACGAGAGTCGAAGCTTCATCGACTGGGCCAAGAGCTTCCCGCGAAACGTCGAGGTCCGGGTCGTGCTCACCTACTCGGCGAGCGAGCCGCCCGCCAACGTCTCGACCGGAACGGTCTCGCTGGAGATGAACCACTCGATGATCCTGCTGCCGGAGGAACCGATGCGTCCGCGGCTGTGGGATGAGAGGGTCGGCTTTTTCCGAGTCTCCCAGGTCGACTACGGTCGCAGTGACCAAAAGACGGAGACCCGCAGGTTCATCACGCGCTGGCGGCTCGAGCCGAGTGACACCGCCGCGTTTCTGAGGGGCGAGCTCGTCGAGCCGATCAAGCCCATCGTCTACTACCTCGACCCGGCGACGCCGAAGAAGTGGAGACCGTACCTGAAGCAGGGGGTCGCGGACTGGCAGCCCGCCTTCGAGGCGGCCGGATTCAAGAACGCTATTCGGGCCGAGGATCCCCCGTCCCCCGACCAAGATCCCGAGTTCAGTCCGGAGGATATCCGTTACTCCGTCATCCGGTGGTTCCCGTCACAGACGCGGAACGCGTTTGGACCCCACGTCCACGACCCGCGCAGCGGCGAGATCCTCGAGTCCGACATCGGCTGGTACCAGAACGTGGCAAATCTCGTCCGCAACTGGTTCTTCGTGCAGACGGCCGCGGCGAACCCTGAGGCCCGGACGGTGAGGTTCGACGACGAGCTGATGGGCCAACTGATGCGCTTCGTCGCGGCCCACGAGGTCGGACATACCCTGGGTCTGCCGCACAACATGAAGGCGAGCGCCGCCTACCCGGTGGACTCGCTGAGGTCTGCGAGTTTCACGTGCCGAATGGGCACCGCGCCGTCGATTATGGACTACGCCCGCTTCAACTACGTCGCGCAGCCGGAAGACGAAGGCGTCTGTTTCATGCCCGCGATCGGCCCGTACGACGAGTACTCGATTCACTGGGGGTATCGGCCAATCCTCGAGGCGGACACGCCGGACGAGGAAAAACCGATCCTCAACGAGTGGATCCTGGAGCATGCGGACGATCCGATGTACCTGTTCGGAGATCCCAGCCTTGTCGATCCGACATCGATGTGGGAAGCGATCGGGGACGACGCGATGCGGGCGGGGGCATATGGCATCGCCAACCTGCAGCGGATCATGGATAGCCTCATCGAGTGGACGTACGAGGAGGGCGAAGAGTACGCGGAGCTGGCGGAGCTGTACGGCGAGATCATCGATCAGTGGAACCGCTACATGGAGCACGTGGCCGCGAACATCGGCGGGGCGATTCAGACGCGGAAGACGTACGATCAGGAGGGTCCTGTCTACGCGTTCGTGCCGGCCGCGACGCAGCGACGGGCGTTGGATTTCCTCGGCACGCAGGCCTTCGATTCTCCGACGTGGCTGGTGCCGGAAGCGATCGTGAGCCGGATCGAGAACGTCGGTGCGGTAGAGCGGTTGCGTGTCCTCCAGGTACGCGCGCTGGGACTCGTCATGCAGGCCGGACGCATGCAGCGGCTCATCGAGTCGGAGGCGCGACTAGGCAGCGAGGCCTACGGCCTGGGCGAGATGCTGACGGATCTGCGTGAAAGCGTGTGGAGCGAGCTGCAAACGTCGGAGTCGATAGGCCTCTACCGGCGCAACCTGCAGCGCGGCTACCTGGACCGAACCGCTGGCCCAATCGGACATCCGGCCTTATCTCAGGGGCGAGCTGGAGACGATCCAGCGCCAGGCTCGGGCCGCACTCGCCCGCGGCGTGGACCGTGACACGAGGCTTCACCTGCAGGACGTGCTGGTCCGCATCGAGGAGATCTTGGAGCCCCAGGACTAGCTCCGTCCCGCCTTTGGGGCCGGCGGGTTTCCCTCCGTCTCGCTCCGCGCATTGGAGGCCGAGCCTCGGTCTCGGCCTGGTCGCTGCGAGGCTCGCTCCGGGAATCCCCGCGAGCCTGGAGGCGGGACTTTCGACGTCGGCGGCGCTAGGGGAGCTGGGCGCGGCCGAGGAAGTTGGTGTCGGTGCCGAACCAGATGGACTGCGTCCGTTCATCGTAGTACATGTGGCGGACGCTCCCGCCGCCGCTCCCGATCTCGGTCGTCGACAGCCATCGCGTACGGGCGTGAAGAGCCGCCGCTCGGCATCTCCCACTCCGTGAACTCGCGCGACGCCGGGCTGTAGCGGCCGAGAAAGCCTTTCGCGTGATCGACGTACCAGACGTCTCCATCCGACGTGAGGACCAGGCGGCGCGGCCGGGCGTCCTCTCGCGGCAGCTCGATCTCCGTCAGCTGCATGGTCTCGGTGTCGACCGTCGCCAGCTTGTTAGTGCCGAAGAGAGCGATCCAAGGTCGGCCGTTCGGTGCCACGACGATGCCATAGGGCCGCGCGCTCTCCGTCTTCACGGGCAGGAGACGCACCTCGCCGGTCGTGGTTTGCAGGTGCCCGACGACGTTCCCGCCTTGGACGGTGAACCAGATGCTACCGTCCGGTGCGAACACCAGCGTGTGCGGATCGCGCGCCGGGGGGTCGGGCGTCTCGACCTGCTCGATCTCGCCGGTGACCGGATCCAGCTTACCGATGTGCGCCGCGCGGTTACCCGCGTACCAGACGGTTCCGTCGGAGTCCACGATCAGGTTGTGAGGTCCCGCCCCCTCGGGAAGGTCGAAGCGCTCGAACTCACCGGTCCGCGGATCGAAAGCCGCCGCATAGTCGCTCCGCTGGCCCACGAACCAGACGCGCCCGTCCGGCGCCACGTAGGGGTCCCGCGGCCGGCTCGCCTCGTAAGGGACCAGCCACTCCGTGATGACGACCGTGTCGGCGGCCACCGCGAGGGCGGGAGTGGGCGCGACCGTGAGGATCAAAGCGCCGAAGACAAACGTCATGGTACGGACCTTTCGCACGTCGTTTCGAGCATCTCGCTACGCTGAACTACTCCGTGGCCCTCAAGAGAGTCAATCTCCTTGGCCGCCGCGTCAATCTCCGGACCGGTGCTCGGTCGGCGAAACGGCCCCGCCACTGTGCCGACCTCGTAGGTACGAAAGAGCCCCGGCCGTGAGAGCACGGCCGGGGCTCGAGCGCGGTCCGGGACCGCCCTCTAGTTGAACAGGTACTGCAACCCGAGTTGGAAGCGCCAACGCGACTCCACGCTCAGGTCGGGATCGAATGTGTGGTCGATCATGTTGAAGGTGAAGACGGGGGTACCGTCGTCTTCGAACCGGGTGAGCGTCAGCGGGTTCGTCGCCGCCGAGTTCGCCACCTGCCGGACGCCCCAACTGG
>JARRMU010000163.1:0-4649 GCA_037385645.1 Gemmatimonadales bacterium | reverse complement strand
GACGGGCAAAAAGAGCGGGCAGCGGGGAGGCCAAGTTCGTCGGGCGGCCGTGTGGTTAGCAGCGTTACGCCAGGGAGGGCCGCAAGCCGAATTTGTGGCACCGCAGCAACGCGCGTTACCACCGCGCAACAGGCGCCGTCGCGCGCCCTCAGATCAACGGTTCACCGGCGTCGGGACCCGACACCGACAGGTTGTCCCATTGCTCCCGGGCCAGGGCTTCGATGAGCGCGTCCAACACCCGTGCCCGCTCGGCGTCTCCCGCATCCTCCTGGTCATGACGCAGTTGGACGAGAAACGCGACGACCTGCGCTCTGTCGTGATCGGTCAAGGCGCGGGCCGCAGCACGAGTATCAGGACTGCCGGCGTCGCCGGCCAAGGTCCTGGCAAAACGGATAATACGTGGCGTCGCGTATGTCAGAGCCCGGAGTCGGGCAGCGATTTCCCGATAGTACTCGGTCATTCACGGCTCCCGCACAGATCGGAAGCTCACGGCACTACACGCGCCACCAGGAGGCGAATGCGTCGGTCACGGAGTGGCCAATGAAGAAGGCGAGCTCTGCTTGGTCCTTGTCAGGCTTGTACGGCAGCGCGTTCCAGAGGACCCAGTAGCCGAGCACTGTCTCGAAGGTGAACTGATCGCTCTCGATACCGGCTCTCTGGGTCACGAACTCTCCGCAGTTCGCCATCGCCTGCGGGACTCCGGGAGATAGCTTCCTCTCCACAATCTCGTACAGATCCGACATGCGGTCTCCCGAGATCTCGTCGTATAGACGCAGGGATGCCACATAGAGTCCAGCAACTGTCACGAGGAAGTTCCAGTCCTCCTCACTGACCTGGAAAAGGTCCGTGTAGTAGACGGCCAGTCGGCTGAAGAGACTCTTGGCCAGCGTCGATGCGGTCCCGACGAGGCTCTCCGCTCGCCCCTGCAGAGGGTCCAGCTCAGGCCGATCGGAAAATATCCCCATGTGTGCCCTTATGACCTGATTCGCAGGTGATCCGCGGAACCGAAGCACGACGAATCTCGGCAGCTTCCGTTGCCTGTGCATTGGCGCGCCGTAGCCCAATATAGCATCCTTGGCGGGCTTGGTTCTTGCGCAGCGCGCGCCGTCCGAACAGGCACGCTCCCGTTCCCCGTGGATTGAGGAATCGATGAGAGTCATCGCCTTGTTGTGCTTGGCTACGGCCTTGAGTGCATCGGCGGCCCGCGGTCAGAGCGAGGCCGCAGCGGGCGGTTTTGCATCCGGCGGGTTCGGCGGTCCCGTCGTCAAGTTCAGCCAGCTGCTGGACGAGTTCGCCGTTTTTGCAGGAGCCCGGGGCGGCTGGATCGCGAATCACAGCTTCGTCGTCGGCGGGGGCGTGTACAGTCTCGTCAACACCGTCGACAGACCGGGGCTGTTCGAACCCATCAGCAAATTCATCTACGGCGGGTTCGAGGTGGAGTACGTGGCTTTCTGGAGCGAGCCGGTACATTTCACCATCGGGACGCTCGTCGGGGCCGGCCGCCGATTCCGCACCGACGAACCCGATCCAGACCATGACGAGGTCTTCGTGCTGGAGCCGGCAGTCGGTCTCGAAGTGAACGCCGCGAGTTTCCTCCGGATCGTCACCGGCTTCGGTTATCGGTATGTCAGCAAAGAGACCTCCGGTGACCTCGAAAACGAGGATCTGCGAGCCTTTGTCGCATCGTTGACCTTCAAGTTCGGAAGCTTCTGAGGCGTCCACGAGGGAACGCCGGTGCGAGGTTAATCGAACCGCTCGCTGGTAGGACCCGGACCAGGGTTCGGCATGGACCTATTCGACCCATTGAACGAGCATGACTACGAGAAGCTAGTCTTCTGCAACGACGGCGCTTCGGGGCTTCGTGGCATCATCGCGATCCACGACACTACCCTGGGCCCGGCGCTCGGCGGCGTACGGATGCGCCCCTATGAGACGGAGGAGGACGCCCTCGTCGACGTTCTCCGGCTGGCGCGCGGGATGACATATAAAGCGGCGATCAGCGGCGTGAGCCTCGGCGGCGGCAAGTCGGTCATCATCGGCGATCCACGATCCGACAAGAGCGATGCCCTCCTGCGAGCGCTGGGACACTTCATCGAGGCGATGGGCGGCGAGTACATCGCGGGACAGGACATCGGCACCGGATCGCACGACATGGCCGTGCTGCGCGGGGTCACGAGACACGTGTCATGCGTGCCTCGCCACGCCGGCGGTGCGGGAGATCCATCCCACGCGACGGCGTACGGCGTAACCTGCGGCATTCGCGCGGTCCTCGAGGCGGTGACGGGGAACGCCGACCTGGCGGGGCGGCACGTCGCGATTCAGGGTCTCGGCCACGTCGGGGCGTTCGTCGCCCGGTACTGCCATGGGGAAGGCGCCCGCCTCACTGTCTGCGACGTCGTCGAGGAACCCGTGCGGCAGGCGGTGGAGGAGCTGGGAGCGGCCGGGGTCGCCCCCGATGCCATCTACGATGTCGAGTGTGACATCTTCGCGCCGTGCTCGATCGGCGCGGTGGTGAACGACCGTACCCTGGACCGATTCCGCTGCGCGGGCATCGCCGGAGCGGCCAACAACGTCCTGGCCGAACCGCGGCACGGAACGGCGCTCATGAAGCGAGGGATTGCTTACGCGCCCGACTATCTGGTGAACTCGGGCGGGTTGATCCGATGTCAGGAAGAGGTGCTGGGCGCCCCCACGGATGATGCACGCATCTTCGAGAAGGTCTCGCAGATCCAGGGTCAGACTCGGACCGTGCTTCGGGTGGCCGAGGAGCGGGGTATCGGCAGCGAAGAAGCGGCTAACCGGATGGCCGAGGAACGACTGCACGAGGCCCGCCAGGGCGGGAAGGCCTGGAGCCCGCTCCGCAACGCCCGACCGGCCTGATCTCTCTCGGGCTACGGCGTGCGGCGAGCCCCGAGCTAGGGAAACAGCTGCTCGCCACTCTCGGCGCTCTCCACCCGGATGGCCCCGGTGGGGCAGTTGAAGGCGGCTTCGAGGATCTTCTCTTCCGACGCTCCCTGTGGATCAATGACCTCGGACTGCCGTTGATCGTTGTGTGCGAACACGCCCGGCGCCGTCGCGAGGCACATGGCGTTGCCGACGCAGCGGGCGTGGTCCACCCGAACGTTCAGGCGACGGGTCATCGGTTCCTGGTCTCCCATCTCACGGGCAACGACTTGAGCGAGCGGAACTGAATGCTCGGCTGATACTCCACCTCCTCCGTGGCCAACTCGAACCGGCCGAAGCGCTCGGCCAACGCCCGGAAGACCTCCTGCCCCTCCATTCGCGCCAGCGCCACGCCCAGGCAGTAGTGAATCCCTGAGCCGAAGGAGATATGGGGGTTGGGCTGACGGCCGATGTCGAACCGGTCCGGGTCCTGGAATATCGCCGGGTCGCGGTTCGCAGCCGCCATGATCCACCGGATTCGATCCCCCTTTCGAATCGTCGCCCCGCCCAGGCGAACGTCATCCGCGGCGATCCGCTGTGTGGACTTGACCGGCGGGTCGTAGCGGAGACACTCCTCGGTGGCCAGCCGGGCCATGCCGCCCGGATCGGCGACCAGCAGGTCCCACTGGTCCGGATGCCTGATAAACGCGAGGAGACCGTTGCAGATAAGGTTCATCGTGGTCTCGTGTCCGGCGAAGAGCAGCAATCCGGTGTTTACGAGGACTTGGTGCCGGGTGAAGATCCCCGCCTTTTCGCCCTGGGCGAGAATCGAGATGAAGTCATCCCCGGGCCGGTCCAAGCGCTCCTCGACCAGCGGGGCCGCATAGTCCAGGATCCCCTGCATTCCCTTCGTGAGCGGCCTCAATCGATAGGGCTCACCCCGGTTCATGTACAGGATGCTGTCGGCGAGCTCACGCAGGTAATCACGGTCCTCCCAGGGCACATCCATCATCTGTGCGATCACGCGAACCGGAAGAGGAGCAGCGAGATCGGTGAGGACGTCCATCCGACCGAGGGGCTCAAGCTCGTCCAGCAACTCGGCCACCGCGTCGCGCACGAACGGCCGCCACGATTCCATGGCCGTCGGCGTGAAGTACTCGTGCACCACCGTCCGCTGGTGCAGGTGCTCCGGACGATCCTGCTCCACGAGTTGATCGGCGCGGAACTCCCGCACCTCGTCGAACAGCGGAAGGTCCTCAGGATCGACCGGCGGGTAGGGTGGCGAGGCGCTGTTCCTCATGATCGCCGATGAGAACAGCTCGTGATGACGGAGGAGCCACACGACCTCCTCGTATCCGGTGATCACCCAGAGCTGGAAGCGCTCGTTCCAGTATACAGGATCGATCTCGCGCAGACGCGCGAAGTAGGTATACGGATCGGCGATGACCTCGGGTGCGAACAGCTCATCGAGGTCGGAAGCCCTCACGACGTCTCCGCTTCCACTCCGAGCGTCGCCGGACTCACCCGCCGGAGGGCGCGTCCGGTGTGGAGGGCTTCGTGGCCGCCGCCATGTGGAGCCGGCCCTGGATTTGGCCACCCTCATCGATCTTGATCCGAGGACTCAGGATATCGCCCTTCACCTGGCAGGATGCTTGGAGCTCCGCGCGGCCTTCAGCCGCGATATTCCCTGTCACCTGACCGGCGACGACGAGATCTCTCGTCTGAATATCGCCCTTCACGCTGCCGCCCTTCTCGACGACGACCTC
>JARRMU010000162.1:4738-5488 GCA_037385645.1 Gemmatimonadales bacterium | reverse complement strand
CCTGCTTGCCCGCCCAGGTCAACACACGCGACAGGTTCGCAAGAGCCATCGCGTTGGCCGTCGCGTCGACGCTGCGATTCACGCGCTCCGTAATGGTCGTGATGACCGCATCATCCCATGTAGGCGCAGGGGTGGCGACCCTCATCTCAATCATCTCATCCACCAGCGCCAGGGCCAGCATGCGGTTGACCTCGATCGACGGATGGACGTGATCGAGGAAATGTTCCTCTCCGGGAATCCCGGCCGGAGAGCTCTTCTCGATCATACCAGCGAAGTCCACCAGTCCATTCCCATTCTCTGACGCCACCTCGGCGACGATACCGGGCACGGGGGTGAGGGCGCGCAATGGTGCGATGTCTTCATCCCGCGCTGCGATGAATGCTCGCCGGGCCTCGTCGACCTTCCCCAGAGCCAGCAAAGCCCTTCCCTTGAGGAACAGGAGCTCGGCATCCCGCGGGTCGATCGCAAGCGCCTGAATGGCGAGGTCTGCAGCCTGGTCGTCTTCTTGATGGTCCAGGTGCTCAGCGATGGATTCCTTGAGCAGGCCTATTTGACGGATACGTGCCGAATCCAGACCTGCGCTCGGCTCCGCCTTGAAGGGTGAGAAATCCCGGATGTTGGAAGCGGGCGTGACAAAGATGATCTCGGCTCCCGACTCCTCTGCGATTCGGGTCATACGCTGCAGGCTGATCCGAAAATGCTCGAGAACTGCATCGCGCATCGGGTCGTCTCGGTGGTAGTCCTCCGGGC
>JARRMU010000162.1:0-4681 GCA_037385645.1 Gemmatimonadales bacterium | reverse complement strand
CGACAGAGTTGTCCAGCACGGCATCGATCTCGGTCTCGAGCACGTCCTTCCTGGGGTAGATGACGTCGGAGAGCAGGCTGTAGAGCCGGAGCCGCGAAGCGAGCGATCCGAGGTCTCGCATGAGCTCGGGCGTTCTGAGCAGCCGGTCGTACGTCCGCTTTTCGAGGAACTCGTTGTGTCCGGTGTAGATGATGAACAGGTCAGGCTCGCGGCGGGCGAGCTCCTCCATGAGACGCACGACGCGGTAGCTCGCGTAGCTGATGCCGCCGGCGTTGATCACCTCCCACTGCGTGCTGGGATTTACGGCCGGAAGGAAGGCGCGTAACCAGCCACAGAAGGATGTTCTGTCATCGTAAGGCCGTCCGTACGTCGTCGAGCCTCCAAGACAGAAAATCCTCGTGACCCCCTCTGCCTTTCGCACCGGGAATTGCTGTTGATTGAACCAGTTGAACTTGTTGTCCGCGGTTGCGAATACGTGCTCCCCGTCTGGCGTTCTCGTCTCGACGAACAGAGGCGAGTAGCCGGCAAAGCCGACGTATGGATCGGTCCGTTCAGACAGAGGTTCCACGCCCGAGACGTAGAGGATCCCCTCCAGTGTGAGAAAGAAGACCAATGCCACGGCCAGGGCGATGGCAGAGTCCTTGATGATTCTAGTCATAGGATTCGCCAGGCTCTTCGGACCCCATCGGAATCTCATAAATTTCAGGACGGTCAGGCTGTGCGTCGCACGACACCGTCATGGTACTTCATGTCCCTTCGCGCGGCTTGTGGGGAATATCTGGAAGCGAGCCGTGGTGGGATTTACGTATCGGGTCGGAGCTCGGCGCCCGCGGCCAGCGTCGCTCGCACCGATTCGAAGACCCGCTCGTCCAGATCGCGTTGTTTTTCTCCGCGCTTCCGCATGGTGGCGAGCGGTAGTGCGAGGCGTGGGTTACCGGACAGGTGCGGCTCGTGCCTCGCAAGGAAAGCCCAGTACAGACGCCGCAGCGGGCAGTTCAACCTGGCGTCGAAGCGACAGCGCTCACAGTAATCGCTCATCCTGTCGATGTAGTTGGCCCCGGAGACGTAAGGCTTCGTCGTCATGAGGTCGCCCAGGCCATAGGTGCCCATTGCCAGAACGTTTGGCTCGACGACCCAGTCGTAGGCGTCGATGTACATCGCCCAGAACCAGTCGGTGATCTCCCGCGGCCGCACATCCAGCAGTGTCGCGATATTTGAGAGCACCATGAGCCGTGTGATATGATGGCTCCAGCCCTCCTCCCAGACATTCCCCACGACCGAGTCCAGGCAGGCTAGTCCCGACGTCCTGCCCCAGAAGGCGGCCGGCAATGGGTCCGAAGCACCGAGGTGCGAGGGGTCGGCCCGCCCAAGCACGTCTTCCGTGGTTGCCCATCCGCCGGGTACCGAGCGAAATCCGTCGGTCTCCCGGTGGACGTGTCGAACGAACTCGCGCCAGCCCAACAGCTGCCGTACGAACCCTTCCCGGCTGGCGAGTGGAAGTTCCAAGGCAAGGACCTCATCGAGAACGTCGCGTGCGGTCAGGCGTCCGAGGTTGAGGAGCGGGGAGATCCGCGTGTGAAACAGTCCCGTGCTTCGCACCGACATCGCATCCTCGAAGGGACCGAAGTGCTCCAAGCATTCTGTCTTGGCCCAGTCCCAAAACGAGTTCGCGTCCTCCGCGGTGGCGGGAAGACGCTTGGGCCGCAACGCGCCGGGATGGTCTCCGAAGCGGGCCTGGATCATCTCGCAGACCTCCATGGTGACCGTATCCGGTTGGAACTCTGGTGGCTCGGGCGTTCTCGGTTGCCCGGACCAGGGCTTCCGGTTCTCGGCGTCGAAGCTGAATTTGCCGCCGATCGGTGATCCGTCTTCCATGAGGATACCGGTCTCGCGTCGCACGTGGCGGTAAAACGCGTCCATACGCCACGGTGGTTCTTTCGGTTGGCTCGCCCGAAACTGTTCCCGCGTCGTGAGCCACCCCCCGTGCGGTACGACTTCGAGGGCCCCGCTCGCGACCAGGGGCGCCAAGTCTGCTCGAAGCTCCCTCTCCGCAGGCTCCCGCACTCGCAACGCGCCCAGCTCCGACGCCAACGACTCGAGCGGCGGTCCGTACGGCTCGCCTGTCGCCACGTAGCGAATCGCCACGCCTCGTTCCGCTTGCTCGAGCGCGAAATGGCGCTGATTGGTCAGCACCAAGGCCAGCTTCTGCTTGTGGTAGGGTCGCCGCTCGGCCTTCGATCGGCTCTCTATGAGGATGATGCCGAGCTCGCCGGGATCTTCCTCCGCGAGAGGACCAGCTGCGTGGCTGAGCTGGTCGTAGGGAACGAACAACCATCTCCGCCGCTTCGGATCGGGTTGCCGTTCCCTCAGCAGACGGGAAAACGCTTTCACCCTGGCTCTCCCGTCTCATCTACCAAAGGGTTCAGTGCGTCACCATGCGCTTTGGACATATGACGCCGGCAGGTGGGTCGCAGCCAGTAGCCCGCTCCCCGGTCAGTTGGGAACGCCTGACGTTGGCGCATGACATCGAGCGTTGCTCGACCAGAATCGTGAGACAGATCGTGTCATCACTGGCCTGACTCCATCGAAGCCCGCCGCAGAGTATACCAGTGCTTACTGGGCTAACAGTGGCCCGTCCGCAGTGACTTCCTTGCAACCCCGGATTGCCAGGCGCCCCATACGAGCGGGGCCCCCCCTATGCGCAAGATTTTTCTTCCGTCGTGCGACCGACCAGGTGCGAGGTCTAGGGGTTCAAGGTCGCCACGCCGGCGCCATGTCTGCGTACTCGTTCTCAGTGAGCCGCCATACGTTCCCACCGGACGCATCCAAATCCAACAAGTAGCGTAGCCGCCGTGTCGCGCACGAGAAGAGAAGGCGATTCTGGTCCCGTCTGGCGACCACGACGGGTTCTCATCGAAATGGCTCGTAGGCGGGCGCTCTATTGAGCACCGAGTCGTCGTTGGGCAGCTTTAGTGAGGCGAGCCATCACCTCAAGACCCAATCATGTTTAAGCTGATGGGGTGACGAAGCCCCGCATGGTGGTTTCCTGCGCGCTCAGCGCCTTGGAATCCTCGAACCGGAACGCCTGATCCAGTGTCACGAGTATACCGTAGGGTCCTTTGTGGACAGTCGGTTTTCCCTCCGGCAACGGCGTCTACTGTGGGACGTCGGACGGTGCAGAGACTTTTTCCGAACCCCCTATCAGGAGAAAACCTAGCCTATCGTAGATTTGTAATAGTCGGTCCGGCGCGCTCGGGGACCAGCATGCTTCTTTCGGCACTAAACAGGCATACTGAAGTGCTATGCTACAGCGAGGTATTCAATCCCAAGGGACCGCTCTTCGGCGTGCGAGGCATGCCGTCAAAGCCGTCTTCGACTCTAAAGCACTACCGAAACCTCTTTCCCATCGCGTTCCTTAATACGCAAGTGTACAGAGGGTTAGAGGATCACCTTCAAGCAGTTGGATTCAAGATCCTATCCAGTCAGCTCCACTGGTGCCGAAATCACGTTCTGATGGAGCGACTCGCCTCGGACGAGCAGACTCGGATCATCCGGCTGTACAGAGAAAACAAACTCAAGATGCTCTTTTCCCTTACTCTGGCTAAACAGAGCGGGGTATGGTCGTCATCAGGCACCCCAAGCAAACCCACCGCCATACGGCTTGACGCCAAGCAATGCGAGCAGGCGTTCTCGCGATTCGAGGAAGACGAGGTCTTCCTACGGAGTACTTTCGAAGGTGATCGCCTCTTCTCAGTCTCCTACGAGCAATTGGTGAACGACCCCGCTTCGCACCTGTCGCGGATTCAAGCACACCTGGGTCTCGACATTGAACGACTAGGTACAACGAAGAAGAAACAGCGGCGCTGGCCATTGTGCGAGCTGATAAGCAACTATGAGGAACTGCGGCAGTACTTCGAGGGCACAGAGTGGGGCCACTTCTTCGAACGTGATGAATAGGGGGTCGCGTCTCGCGACAGGCGGCTGCGTGCCAATCCTTTCTCGAACGAATAAATCCGTAACGCGTCTGAAGAGGTCAATCGCCTCATCTGGTATTGGCTCACCGGAGCGGTGCTTGAGCAGACTAGAGCCGAGTGGGCCAGGCCAGCCTAGAAGGGCATCGAGAGCGTTGAGTGCCGGAGCCACGTCGAGCAGCAGGAGGCGCACATCCGCGGCGTCTTGGCTTGGTCAAGAACGTGAAAGCTGAGGATGGCTCCCGTGGGTCCTACGACAGCCGACGCGATCCCGACGTTCCGTGGCTTGGTCGCGCAAGCGACGCCGATGAACGTCGTACGCCCGTTCGTGCGGACCGGATGAACCAGATCGAGGAACAACGCTGATTCTCTCGGCCCGAGCCTGACCGTGTGACAGGCCAGAAGCTCGAACGCCTCGATGGCCGGATCTAACGGCCAGCGGTCGTGGTCGAAGCCATACGAGGGTAGTATGAGAGAGGCGCTCGCGGCCAGGCGAACGCTGCGCTCAGCGCCGGCTGATTGAGTCCAACCGCCAGTATGAACCGACAGTGAAGCCGTTTCTCGACTTGGCTCCGCCGAGACAATTGCCCTAGTAAGTTCAAGAATGGTAGGATAGGCTCACGGGCGAATAGCTCAGTCTGGTCCAGAGCGCCTGCCTTACAAGCTTCCTGTGCAAGTCCCTGTTTTTGCTTAATTTACATGGTTTTCGC
>JARRMU010000161.1:0-5716 GCA_037385645.1 Gemmatimonadales bacterium | reverse complement strand
GCGACAGTCGAAGCACCTTCGCGTTCTCACCGACGGGGGTACCGACCTACGACTGCGGATTGGGCAGCCGCTCCCGTCTCGCTTGGCTTCGCGGCTAGTCGGAAGGCAGCGCCCAAAGATCTGGAGGCCCGCCGGCCTGTTCGACAAGGACATCCGCTCCACTTTCCTGGGAGGGCAGCTTTGCTTCCAAGCGTTGACGGAGACCATCCAGGGCACGGCGGTCGTCGACGGCTATCTGTGGCCGCCCCGGGAGATCGGCCGTCTGGGCGACCCTATCCATCTCACGGTCAAGCAGGGGAGGGTCGTAGGTATGGATGGATCGGCCTCCAGGACCCGACTCCTGTCCCGTTGGTTCGAACGGCAGGAGATCGGCGTCGAGCACTTTTGTATGGGTTTCCACCCAACGGCGGGACTGGCCGGTCAGATACTGGAAGCGGAGAGAGCGTTCGGGTGCATCTCGATCGGCTTAGGAAGGGGCCGTTTCCATACGGACGGCGTGATGACGTTTCCTACCATCGAGATGGACGGCACGAGGCTGGAGGAGCGTGGCTCTTTCGTCTATGGAGAGCTGCCGAGGTTGGAGGAAGAGTTGCTGCACAACCCATCGACTCCGGCTCACAACCGACATTGAGGCAGAGGCGCTCGTTGCCTGAGTTCGCGGGAGGTCCGTGATCGAAAACAAGTACAACGTCGGCACGCTGGATCTCAAGCCGAGTGTCAAGCTGCTTCTGCTTCATCCAACCTCGCCGGATGATGGCCGTGAAGGACCATTCCCTTCTGAACCGCAAGGCTATCTCCTACCGACCACGAGCGTTGATGAGATCTACTGCTTGGGAGCACCAAGGACGATTCCTGACGCCGATGCTTGCAGGAGAGCGACGCCCTTCGTTGTCGAGAAGAGTCGGTGGGCGGAGGCGCAAGCGTATGATGCGGTGGTGGTCAACTGCATGCTGGATCCTGGCGTACATGAGGCGAAGCGTGCCGTCGACATCCCGGTAGTCGGCCTCCGGGAAGCGACACGAGCTATCGCATCGCTGGTCGGTGAGAATCCCGCTCATATTTTCCCGGCTGGCCTATCCCCCCTCGCGCTGGCGGATGATGAAGAGAGAACTGTTCTCGAACTGCTCGCGAAAGGGCGGTGGCAAACCAGCGTGCGCGGTGCGGACGTCCTGATACCCAACTGCGCTTATCTCGGAGGGCTCGCTCAGCGACTTCAAGACGAGCTGGGCGTGCCGGTGTTGGCTAACCGTCACATTGGACTGAGGTGCGGCGAACTGCTTGCCACGTTCCGCCTCCTACGTGCGCGTGCGTGGGTCGACGCGACGAGGCCTTCGAGAATGCGACGTCTCTTGCTTCGCGTGGGTTCTCGGATCAAGCGGATGCTGTGACCTCAGGAGCGGTACGCTCTGGGTGACTGGCGGCCGCGACTGCCGCCTGCGATCCTAAGCGCTGACCGCTTCCAGGAGGCATCCATGCGAACCCTACGCGCATCCGTAGCCGCTCTAGCGGTGGCCATTGTGCTCTTTCAATCGACCGCCTCGACCGGCATGGCGCAGGACCAGCGTAAGCCCCTCCTCTCTGAAGAGATTCGCCGCGTTCTCGAGGCCGACGGCCCCGAGGCCGCGCAACGCCGCTTCGACGAGATCTTCCCGATCAGGCGGATCGTTTCGAGATCGACATGCCGGCGATGGGTCAGCTCGCGGCGGATCGGGGTCAGGCCGGCGACATGGAGTCGCTCCAGGTCATCTATGAAATGATCGCGACGCTGACCCGGGCCCAGATGGCCGAGCACGCGCCCGAGGTGGCGGCAGCCGTGGCGGCCCAGGAAGAGGCGGACCGCGAAGCAGCTGAGCGTGCTGCTGCGGAGCGAGCCGCGCGAGAGGAAGCGGCGACAGCAGGGCTCGGACCGGCGCGCGACGATCTGGAGCGCTTCGCGGGCGACTACGGGGAGCCTGACAAACAGGGGCCGGGAGCGCGCAACCTCTTCGTCGGATGGACCTGCGACGGCTACCTGCTCATGGGCGCGAGCTGGGGCGATGCGGCGCCCTGGCAGCTGGAATCGGTCGGCGAGACGAAGTTCAAACATGCCGGTCCGTACCGGTCCTTCGCGGCCGAATTCGAGCTCGACGAGAGCGGCAAGCCGATCGCTCTGATCCACGACATGGACGACCTGGGACTGCCAAGTCGGCTGGAGTCGGTGGAGCCGCCGTGGGAGCCGGAGTGCCTCCCGGTCGAGCGGGGGCACTGAGAAGGAGATCCGGTCCCACCCACCTACGGGTTTGGCGGGCTGACTGAATCGCCGCAACCAGGGCGGGGGCCGAGATCTGGCCGTAGCACTTCGGCTCGCAACACCAGACATCGCTGAGCCGGCGGACTTATCGCACCACCTGGAGGCCGGATGCGAATCATCATCGAGCCCGATGCGGCAGCGCTCGCACGCCGGGCGGCGAATCGCGTCGCCGCCCTCATCCGCCGATCACCAGGCTGCGTTCTCGGCCTTTCGACCGGAAGGACACCGCTCGCCTTGTACAGCGAGCTCGTCCGGAGGCACCGCGAGGAGGGGCTGTCCTTTGCGCGCGTTGTCATCTTCGGCCTGGACGACTATGTCGGACTCCCGCCCGAACATGGCGCGGGCTTCACGGCCTACATGAGCCGAAACCTCTTCGACCACGTCGACATAGATCCGGCGAACATCCACGTGCTGGATGGGGGCGCCGACAATCTCTCAGACGCGTGCGAGTCTTACGAGGCCGCCATCAGCGAGGCTGGAGGGATCGACTTGCAGATCCTCGGCATCGGACGGAACGGCCACATCGGATTCAACGAGCCCGGTTCGTCGCTCGGCAGTCGCACTCGCCTCAAGACACTCACCCGAGAGACATGCGAGGCCAACGCGCCTGCTTTCGAGAACCCCGATGAGTTGCCGCGCCTGGTGATCACGATGGGGGTGGGAACCATCCTCGAGGCAAGATCCTGTCTACTCCTTGCCTTGGGCGAAGAAAAGGCGCTTCCGGTGCGTGATATGGTCGAGGGACCGATCACCGCACAGGTGCCGGCTTCCGCCTTGCAGCTCCATCCAGACGCGATCTCCATTCTCGACGAGGGTGCAGCATCCAGGCTTCTGAGGCGCGACTACTACCGGGACGCCGAGGAAGCGCAGCGCCACTGGTCATAGGGCTTAGCCGCATCCGTGTGAAACGCAGATCGATCTTGCGTCCGATACCATCTACGGCGCGTCGTCGTCCTCGAGGCCTTCGATGCGGTGGTGCCAACGCTCGGTGTCGGGCACGCTCTCGGGACGGTACATGATCACGCGGGCACGCTCCAGCGTGATGAGACCCCCGCCGATCAGCTCGTCCAGTTCGGGCAGGACTTCCTGAATCTTATCCTCCGTCTCCACCACCTCGACGATCACGGGCAGGTCGGTCGAGAGCCGGAGGATCTTTCCGGTATGCAGCTTGGCGCTGGCGCCGAAGCCGGCAATGCCGCGGAGCACGGTCGCTCCCGCGAAGCCCCGCTCGCGAAGCAGCAGAAGGATGGCCTCGTAAAGAGGCTTGCCCTTGTAAGGACCTGCCCGACAACCGTCACTCTCTCCGAGGAAGACGCGCATGAGGGTGCGCTCACCCTTGAACCCGTGTGACATTCTCTACCCCCTCGGCAGGAGCATGTAACCCGCCAACCCGATGCCAAGCATCACGCCCAGCAGGCCGGCCGCCAAGCTCCCGAACATATAGCCGCCCGCCGTCCACCACTCGCCATCGCGCAGCAGCGCCGCCGTCTCGTAGGTGAACGTGCTGAAGGTGGTGAAGGCGCCGAGCAAGCCTATCGTGGCGAACACCCGGACCTCGGCAGACGTCACCGCACTCTGAAGCCACACCACCGCGAACCCCAACAGCAGCGAGCCGAGCACGTTCACCGTCATCGTCCCCCACGGGAAGGTGCTGGCTGACAGGTCTTGGACCCAACCCGAAACTGCGAACCGGAGGATGGCGCCGAGCGCGCCACCGGCCGCAACGTAGAGCCACCCCATTCCCCCTCCTTCGCGACACGAAAAAACCTCCCGCTCGGACACGACGTCCGAGGGGAGGAGTCATCAGCGTTGGGGACTTGCCCCTCCGCAGTCCAGGCGAACTCCATCGCCGATCGCTGGTACCGAACGCTAAGCGTTTCGTCCGCCTCGGCGCAACGTCGGTGGCTCGAGGCTCGTCTGCCGGAAGCCTCGTTCGGCGCTATTACCTGCGCCTTGCCGAACGGGACAACAGGCTATTCCCCTCGCCGACCGGGCATGCCAGATTGCCCGTGTATTTTTCATACTCCACCCGCTCCGCCAGGAGATCGCTGCCGTGACGAGCCCTCAAGCCGAGGATCTGAACCCGTATCACATCGCCCAGCACCAGTGCGAGCACGCCGCCCGCTACCTCCCGAAGCTCGACCCTGGGCTGGTGTACTTCCTGAAGCGCGCGGACCGCACGACCGCCGTCGAGTTTCCCATCCAGACCCAGGCGCCGTGCTGGACGTCCCGTTCGGCGGGGCGAAAGGAGGTGTGGTGTGTGATCCGAAACGACTCTCCAAGGAAGACGTCGAGAAGATCACGCGCCGCTATATCGCCGAGCTCGGGAACTCCATCGGTCCACACCAAGACATCCCTGCCCCCGATGTGAACACCAACGCCGAGACGATGGCGTGGATCTACGACACGTACGACATGATGCACATAGGCCAGAACAACCTCGGTGTGGTAACCGGGAAGCCGGTAAGCATCGGCGGGTCCCACGGCCGCCGGGAGGCCACGGCGCGGGGAGTCCTGTTCGCGACCCAGCAGGCCCTCTCTCGGGGAATCGTTCGGGATCTCTCGTCTGTCGAGGGTGCGACGGTGGTGATCCAGGGGTACGGGAACGCCGGATACATCGCCGCCTCCCTGTTCGCCGAAGCGGGAGCGCGCATCGTCGCCGTGAGCGACTCGCGGGGCGGCGTCTTCGACCCCGATTCGATCGACCCGGCCAGGGCCCTGGATCACAAGCAGGCCACGGGATCGGTGATCGACCTCGAAGGCACCCGCAACATTACGAACGAAGAGCTGCTGGCTCTCCCCTGCGACATCCTCATCCCGGCTGCCCTGGAGAACCAGATCCGCGCCGACAACGCGGCCGGCATCCAGGCTCGCTTCGTGGCCGAGGCGGCCAACGGCCCGACCACCCCGATGGCGGACCACATCCTCTTCGAGCGCAACATCCCGGTCCTGCCGGACATTCTCGCCAACGCCGGCGGCGTCACGGTGAGCTACTACGAGTGGGTGCAGAACAACGAGAACGAACAGTGGGACGAGTCCGAGGTCAACGAGAAGCTCCACAAGAAGATGGTGCGGGCCACGGATGCGGTGATCGACAAGCAGCGCGAGATCAACGAGTCGCTGGACGGCCTGGAGGCACAGCGAGGGAAGAACGGCCGTCCGGGAGATCCCCTGGAACCCGTCGACCTCCGGACCAGCGCCTTCGTCCTGGCCGTGGAGCGGGTGGCGCAGGTGACCCTCGACCGGGGAATCTGGCCTTGAAGACATGCACCCGGGGGAACTGCTGGTAGGGACCAGGGCGACGCCGCGCCCCTCAATCCTGCCGCCGGATGCCTTCGCCTTCCACTGCGATGTAGAATGCATCCGGCTCGAGGGTGGCATCTTTCATGCTGCTCATGTTCACGGAGATCCCCTGGTTATACGAGG
>JARRMU010000160.1:0-4879 GCA_037385645.1 Gemmatimonadales bacterium | reverse complement strand
GCCGTCGGCTTCGAGGTCACCCTCTGCGTGCCGGAGAACGCGAGCCGGGAAAGGCTGAAGACCCTGGATGCCTTTGGGGCGCGCCTCGTCCTCACGGATCCGCTCGAGGGCACCGACGGCTCCATCCTGGAGGCCCGACGCTTGGCCAAAGCGGCGCCTGATCGCTATTGGTACGCCGACCAGTACTCGAACCCGGGGAACTGGCGAGCGCACTACGAGGGCACGGCCCTCGAAATCTGGCAGCAGAGCGGCGGCAGCGTCACTCACTTCGTAGCCGGCCTGGGCACGACCGGGACCTTGATCGGCACCGGACGGCGGCTGCGCGAGTTGGATCACCGGGTGCGGGTCATCGCGGTGGAGCCGCTCGAGGCCCTGCATGGCATCGAAGGACTGAAGAACCTCGATTCGGCGCTGCGGCCGGCAATCTACGACCCGACCGTAGCTGACGAGAGGATCGGGATCTCCACGGAGGAGTCGCAGAGTTGGGCACAACGGCTCGCTCGCGAGAGCGGCCTCTTCGTCGGCACATCCTCCGGGGCGGCGTACGCGGCCTGCATTCGGGTCGCGCGACGACTCGAAGCCGGGACGATCGTCACGGTCCTGCCGGACGGCGGGGACCGCTACCTGAGCAGCGGAGCGAGCGGGCCGTGAGCCTGACCGGGGCCCGGCTGGAGATCGGCTCGAAGATCCGTGCCGACCTGCTCGCGTCCGCGGCGCAGGGCTATCCCGGGGAGGCCTGTGGCATCCTGCTCGGCCGCATCGCAGGAGACACGCGGGTTATCGAGGGCTTCCGTCCCACGCCGAACCGCTGGGCGGAGCGGGACGATCGCTACCTGGTGGATTCGGAGAGCCTTCGTCGCGCCCTGGCCGCCGAGGAGGCGGGCGGCGCAACGGTGCTCGGATTCTATCACTCCCACCCCGACGCCCCACCGGTGCCATCGGAGACCGATCGCGAGCTGGCATGGCCGTGGTACGCCTACGTGATCATCCGGGTCGCGGCGGGAGAGGCCGAGGAAACGCGGGCTTGGGAACTGGATATGGACAGCGGCCACTTCGAGGAGCGGCCAATCCGCTATACTTGATCAATGCACGCCACAGAGAGGTGTGAGAATGGCTAGAGTCTCCATACGCATCCCGACACCGCTGCGGCCCTTCGTAGGCGGGCGATCGAGCGTCGACGTCGAGGCTGGGACCGCCCGCGAGGCGCTTGACAGACTCACGGAATCCAACGAGCGCCTTCGTGCCCAACTCATGGATGATGACGGCCAGCTGCGGAACTTCGTGAATGTCTACGTCGGTGCGAGCAATCTCCGTGACCTGCCTGGTGATCCGGCCCTGGAGGAGGGAGCGGAGCTGAGCATCATCCCGTCGATCGCCGGCGGGCGCGTCTCCGGGGTGGTCGAGCAGACGGGAGACGACGTCGGCGGCGAGCGTTCCGGGCTCACGGCCGATGAGCTGCGTCGCTACAGCCGCCACCTTCTGATCCCCGAAGTGGGCGTGGAGGGGCAGGAGCGGCTCAAACGAGCTCGCGTTCTGCTCGTCGGCGCCGGCGGCCTGGGCTCGCCGATCGCCCTCTATCTCACCGCAGCCGGAGTAGGCAGCATCGGCATCGTCGACCACGACGTCGTGGATTTCACGAACCTGCAGCGACAGATCCTGCACGACACGTCCTCGGTCGGCACGTTGAAACTGGAATCGGCTCGTGCTCGCCTTCATGCGATCAATCCCGACGTGGATGTGGAGACATTCGAGACCAGGCTGACCTCGGCCAACGCGCTGGAGATCATGCAGGGCTGGGATGTCGTGGTGGACGGGAGCGACAACTTCCCGACTCGATACCTCGTGAACGACGCGGCCGTGCTCCTGGGTATCCCCACGGTCTACGGGGCCATCTTCCGTTTCGAGGGACAGGTGTCCGTGTTCGGAGCAGAGAACGGACCGTGCTATCGCTGCCTGTTTCGTGAGCCGCCGCCGGCCGAGTTGGCGCCGAGCTGCGCTGACGCCGGCGTGTTCGGCGTGCTCCCGGGCATCGTCGGTACGATACAGGCGACCGAGACGATCAAGCTCATTCTGGGTCAGGGCCGACCGCTCAGCGGACGCATACTTCTCATCGATGCCTTGCAAATGCAGTTTCGCGAGCTAAGGATCCATGCGGATCCATCGTGCCCGGTGTGCGGCGAGAACCCGACGATTACCGAGCTGATCGACTACGAGGAGTTTTGTGGGGTGAACGTGGATGGAGGCGGGCCGGCCGAAAGCGTGCCCGAGATCGACGTGACCCAACTCCGGCTGTGGCTGGATGAAGGCCGAGATTTCCAGCTGATCGACGTCCGTGAACCGTACGAATGGCAGATCTGCAACCTGGGGCCGCAGGGAGCACGTCTGACCCCTCTCGGCGTCTTTCCCACGCTTGTCGGAGAGCTGGATCCGGCGACTCCGTTGATCGTCTACTGCCGCTCGGGGGCGCGCAGCGCCATCGCGGTGGAGAAGCTGCGGGAAGCGGGCTTCGATGCCATCAACCTCAAAGGCGGGATCCTGGCCTGGGCCGAGGAGTTCGACGAGAGCATGCCGACCTACTGAGTCTGGCATGAAGATCGTCTCTCTATTCGCCGCTGCCACCGAGATCCTCTGCGAGCTCGGTCTCGACGACGAGCTTGTCGGCATCTCCCACGAGTGCGACCACCCCCCCGAGGCTCTAGACCGCCCACGGATCAGCAGGCCGACCTTCGATGCCTCCGGCAAAAGCAGCGGAGCCATCGATCGGGCGATCCGCGAAGGGGCTTCGTCCCGGAATGACCTCTACGAGATCGACATCGACCAGCTGCGAGAGCTCTCGCCCCACCTCGTTCTGGCACAGGCCGTGTGCGAGGTGTGTGCCGTTCCCGCCGAGGGTGCTCGGGAGGCGGTTCGAGCGGCAGGGATCGAAGCGCAGGTGCTCTCGCTGGATGCGCACTCCATACGCGACGTGCTGGAGAGCGTCACGCTAATCGGCGCGGCGACCGGCAGAGCGGAGCGAGCCGAGGTCGTCGTCGCGGATCTCCGGCGACGCTCTCACGAAGTCAGCAGGGCGGTGGCCGGAGCGCCGCGCCCGCGTGTCCTGGCTTTGGAGTGGCTCGATCCCCTCTTCATACCGGGACACTGGGTGCCGGAGATGATCGATCTGGCGGGCGGTGAGTGCGTGGCGGGCGAGGCGAAGGGGCGATCCGTCGAAACGACGGAGGAGGCGCTGGCTGGGGCAGATCCCGACGTGCTCCTCGTCATGCCATGCGGCTACGGGCTTGCGGCGACCCGTCGGGATGCCGCAGAGCACGCGGAGCTCCTCGTGAGGTTGGCTCCGCGAGCGATCAATGGCGGACGGGCATTCGTGGTGGACGGCTCATCGTACTTCAACCGATCGGGACCGCGGATCGTGGACGGGATCGAGATCCTGGGGGGGCTTCTGCACCCGGAGCTGTTGGCGCTTCCCCCGGCGGGCGCGGCCGACACGTGGAAACCGGATGCGATCACCGACTACGAAGAGGAGCCGCAGACGGAGATCACCGCCGGTATCTGATCCCCTTCCCTTCGACCGACTGCCCGTCTCTACGACTAGCCGTCCAGGACGACCTGCCTGATGGCGATCACGCTCGGCAGGCCCGATAGCTCCTCCACAAGCTCCGTGGAGAGAGGGGCATCGGTCCGGATGACACCCAACGCCTCACCGCCCTCCTCGGTTCGGGCGAGGTGGTACTCGGCGATGTTGACCTCGGCCTCGCCCAGGCAGGAGCCGACCTCGCCGATCACGCCCGGAACGTCCCGGTTTTTGACGAGCACAAGGTTGCCACGCGGAAAGTCGTCGACGTGGAACTGGCCGACGCGCGTCAGCCTCCGATGCCCCTCTTCCAGCAGCGCTCCGCCGACCACCTGCTCACGGGGACCGCCGGTCGCGGTGAGCTCCACGTAGTTGGCGTAGTCGGCGATGCGACGGCGGCGCACGCGGGCGACATCGATGCTTCGCTCGTCGGCGACGGCCAGGGCGTTGACGAGGTTGAGCGGCGAGGCCACGGTCGAGCGCAGATAGCCCTCCAGCGAGGCGGCGGCGAGCAGCCGAAGTACGCGGCGCATGGAACCGGCATAGCGAACCTCGAGGCGCTGGCAGCGCCCGTCCGTGAGAGCGGACAGCACGACGCCGAGCCGGCGCCCGAGCTCGAGCAGTGGTTCGAGTCGCGCACGCTCCTCCGGATCGATCTGCGGCACGTTCAGCGCTGCAGTGAGGTCCCCCGCGACCAAGGCATTCCGAACGCGCCGGGCGATCTCCAGTGCCACCTCTCGCTGCGCCTCTATCGTGGCGGCGCCCAGATGAGGCGTCATCACGAGATTCGGCGTCCCGCGAAGTGGGTGCTCGCCGGGCAACGGCTCCGTCTCGTATACGTCGAGGGCGGCGCCCCCTAGCTTGCGCTGCTCCAGTGCGACGGCGAGGGCCCGCTCCTCGACGATGCCTCCACGCGCCGCGTTGATGAGGATCGCGGTCGGCTTCATCCGGGCGATCTCTGCCACGCCGATCATGCCTCGCGTCTGCTCCGTGCGCGGCACGTGCACCGTCACGAAGTCCGCTCGCTCCAACAGCTCGTCCAGCTCCACGCGCTCGAGGCGTTCGTCGGCGGCCCGCTCGGCCGAGAGATACGGATCATGGGCGAGAATCCGCATGCCGAACGCGTGCGCGCGACGGGCGACCTCCGTGCCGATGCGGCCGGCGCCGATGACGCCGAGGGTATTGCCCCGGAGCTGGCGGCCCCTGAGGGCCTTCCGGTCCCACCGACCCTCTCTCACGGAGCGGTCTGCCTCGGCGACCCTACGTGCGGCCGCCAGGAGAAGCGCGAAGGCGAGCTCGGCCGTCGAG
>JARRMU010000159.1:0-8757 GCA_037385645.1 Gemmatimonadales bacterium | reverse complement strand
CCGAGGGTGCCGTCTTGATTCTGTGCGGTGAACGTAACCTCGAAGGCGCCACCGTTGGAGTTTACCTGATCCGTGACGTCGACGGTGACGGTCGCGCCGCTGCTATCATCGTTCGGAGAGACGAGCACGTCAGCCTCCGAGATGGAGTCATCGCCGCCACCCGTGCCGTCGCAGGTCCCGTCGCCGCCGTCGATCGTGACCTGTACCGTGGCGTCGGCCACGGCCGTCCCGTCGCCATTGCGATCCGTGACGACGGCATCCAGCACGAAGTTGACCGACGCCGCGTTGGAGGAGTTGAGGCCGGTGATCCCGCCAAAGCCGACCACCGGTGGCGTGACATCCAGCACGAAGTCGAGCACTTCAGAACGGACGTTGTTGTCCTTGACGGCCTGGTCGTTCGTCCGGACCTCGACGCTGTACTCCCCGTCGTCGGTGCCGTCACATTCCGCGCCGCTTCCGCCGCCGCCGCAGAAGAACGCCTCGAACATGTCGGGTCCCAGGCCGGCGTTGCTCGCCGAGAGGTGCTCGTCGTCGCTGCCGCCGCCCGGACTGGCCAGGATTTCGGCCTCGATCAAATGGCGCGGCAGCGGGGCAGCCGCTGCCCGTGAGATCCGGATTCCACACGAACAACGGGTCCTCCTCGGGCGGCGCGAGATCCTCGAGGGAGGGCGCGGTCCGGTCGACGCCGAACTCATCGCTGTCCGAAAACTCGTCATCGATCTCCCGGTCCATGTTCCCGTCTCCGAGCGCGTTCCCCAGCAGATCCGCCACCTCGGAAACCATGAGGAAGTAGGCGTCCACGGGAAGCCCCGCCTCGGTCCCGCCGCAGCCTAGCTGTACCGCGCTGTCGGTGGTTTCACCGGATCCGCACCCATCATCCTCCGGCAGATCGACAATGCCCTCCGGGTTCTCGAGAAAGATCTCCTGGTCGGCGGGGTTGCCCGAGTCGAACTCGTAGGCATCCACGATCGTGGTCACGCCGTAGGTCCCGCCGACACCGCCGTCCGAGAGGCCGCCGAGCGTGATCGCGCCGTCGCTGTAGAGGCCGTTCTGGAGGACGGCCATGCCCATGATCTCCGGAGCACAGCTCCCGCCGGAGCAGGAGGGCGCCGTGGTGTCGAGGTGACGAACGTCGCTTCCCATGTCGAAGAACTCCGTGACGTTCGTTCCGTCGCACAGGAAGACCCGGAAGCCCGTCGGTCCGTCCCCGATGTCGTGTCCACCGCCGGTGGGATCATCCTCGATGAGACCCTCGTTGACCGGCTGGCCATCCGCATCGCGGTAGGCGGCCGTGTAGGTGAACGGGGCTTCGCTCGAAGCCCTCTGACCCGGACCGTTGCCGAGGTCCAGGTTGCCTGTGCCATCGAGCGTCCCGCCCGAGATCTCGATCCTGCAGATGTCGGTCAACGCCGGGTCGAAGACCACGGGGCATGCCCGCCAGGAAAGGTCGCGCGGCCCACCCCAGAAGCCGACGCCGCCCTCGACGCCGAAGTCGGGAAAATTGTCTCCGACGCTCACGACACGGGGGCCGACGTCGAGAGCCATGCCCCCCGTGGCTTCACCGTTGTCGAAGATCAGGGGATCCTCTCCGTCGTCAGCCGCGGTTGCGCCATCCTGCAGCGTCAGCTCCGCCGAGACCGTGTAGACGCCGTTGGCGAAGCGCGCCGACATCGCCTGACCCTGGCAGGCGCCCGCACCCTCGCCCGTGTCGATGACGCACTGCACGCTCTGCACATCGGGCCTGAGGCCGATGGCGCCGCGGCCCAACGAAGCCTGCGCCGCCTCCGCGCACGGGACCTCTTCCGTGGCTCCTGATGCATCCTCGAAGACCACATCGAGCGATTGGAGACTCGAGGAGCCGGGATCGAAATCGATCAGGACACCGATCCGGCCGCTCACCATGATCCCCTCGCCGCTCTGGGGAAGATCTTGCCCGGTTTCCGGGTCCACCACGCCGGTGATGCTGACCTCCGCTGTGTTGGGCGGCGGCGGAGGGGGCGGCGTTGGCGCGGGGCCGGTGGAATCGCTCGTGCACGCGGCCAGGCCGATGGCGAGGGCCGCGACCATCGATGCGCGACGCCGGATAGCTCTCAACCTCTTCATGGGATGCTCCCAGGATGCTCCGATGACTTGTCGGGTGTCGGGTCTCGTGCCCTGCTTTGCCGGATACCGCCGAATCGGCCGCAAGGCCCGCGCCAGCCACAAGAAGGCCCTCCCTGCCAGGAGCGAAACTAGTCCATGGGCCTCAGCTACCCAAACAACGAACGGAGATCTAGACTTCGGACGCAGTCGCAAGTCTCTGCATGAGGGCGTGTTGAGGGAACCTTCAAAGCGGAAGAGCGCTGGGCGAGTCCGGCGGGCACGAGATCGGTCGCGCCCGCGGGGCTCGGCCGCGTCTCGAGACGCGGCAGGGGAGATCCCTCAGCGGCTGGGCAACTCGTTCACACGAGATGGGAGTCCCTTCAGTCCTGCCCGTCCGCGCCCAGTCGCTTCTGAACGGGTTCGATCGATCTCAGGTCGGCTTCGTTGAAGCATGGCGAGTCGGGACGTCGCTGCACCCAACGCCACGCACCGTCCTCGAAGATCCAGTAGTCCGGGTTCTCGGCGGTCGCCGTGCCGAGGTTCCTCCTCGCCACGAGGCCGGCGCCGGATACCGGACCCTCCGTATGCACCTGGTCGCTGAGCTTCGACGTGTAGATGATCGTGCCCTCCACGAGGCCCACGCGCCCGACCACCTCCGTGTTCAGTTCGATCACGACGAGCTCGCCGGCACCCACTGTCTCCCTGAGCGCCTCGAGGCCCGCGCCCTCGCTCGCGGCATACTCCTCCAAAGAGCACGCGGACCTCTGGGCGTTGGTGAGCACCTCCCGGTAGGCGGCCTCCCAGTCAGCCTCGTTCATGAGGCTGATGCTTCGATGGACGGCGGCCTCGAGGCCGGCCGCGCTGCCCCCTTCCCGGCCACATGCGGCCAGCTGTATGGCCAGCACCATCGCGAGAACTACGCGGAGCATGCCTTCAAACCGTCGGCCCCACGTTCGCGTTGAGGAGGAACAGGTTGCCCGGATCGTACCTGTTCTTGATCTGCACGAGCCGAGGGTAGTTCTCGCCCCAGTTGGCGTGGATCGCGGCGGTCCTCTCGTCGACCGTCAGGTCGTTGCTGTAGAACCCCTTGGTGAACGGCTCGAGGGTGGCCCAGTAGGCCTTGATCCACCGGACATGCTCGCTCGGATCGTCGCCGTACCGCCAGCCGACGGAGCACAGAAGGTTCCCCATGATGTCCCGGTGTGCAAAAGCGGTGGCATCGGCGGGGACTCGATTGATCGCTCCGCCGCTCTGCTGCAGGAAGACACCGGTGGAGCGGGCTGGATGCCCTTCGAGGCCGTCCATGATCGCCGATATCAGGTCGGCCGGCATGCTGGAGATGAAGCCGCTCTTCAAGTAGGAGCCACGCGCCCGGGGATCGTCGATGTCTCCGGAACGCTGCAGGGCCACGTAGTCCATCGCCTCGACGCTGTCGACCGTCGGAGTGCCGAGAGCGCCCATCGGAGCGAGCACCCGCTCGGCCTCGCTCTCCGGACCCGAATAGCAGAGGAAGAAGCCGGCCACGCCATCCGCTCCTCCCGGCGGATAAAACACCAAGAAGCCGATGTCGAGCTCGTCGGGCGCTTCCTGGCTGAACTCCGAGAAGAAGGTCAGGACCTCCCGAGCCTTGGCGATCGGAAACATGACGCGCCCTCCTACCACCCGCCGCTGCATCGGATGCAGCGCGAACTCGAAAGAGGTGACTCCGCGCTCGCTCGTACGAACTGGCCATCGGCCGTCACTACGTCCACGGCGGTGAGGCTATCGACGGAGAGACCGAAGCGCCGCGCGACCCGTCCGAACCCGCCTCCCGTCACGAGGCCGCCCACGCCCGTGTGCGAGACGGTGCCCATCGGCACCACCAGATCGTAGGCCATGCTCTCGTGATCCAGCTGGCCCAGAAGGCTTCCGCCGGTCACCCGGGCCCTGCGAGCGATCGGGTCGACACGCACGTCGCGGAATGCCACGAGATCGATCTGCATGCCGCCGTCGCAGGTCGACTTCCCCGAGGCGCTATGTCCGCCGCACTTGACCGCTAGCAGCAGATTGTCGTGGTCCCGCGCGAAGTCCACCGCTGCCCTGACATCCGCCGTGCCTGTGGGCTGAGCGATGAGGGCGGGGTACTTGTCGAAGGAAGGGTTGAGGATGTGCCGGGCCTCATCGTAGCCGGCATCGCCAGCCAGCAGGACACGTCCTCGCATGCGGGCAGCGAGCTCCGCAATGTCCGTCCCCTTCAGGGTCACCTCACCGCCAGCGCCCGTGATCGCATCCACGTCGGGCGGGGCTTGCGGGGCTTCCTGATACAGGGCTGCCAGCGATCGGCGGGTCGAAAGAGAGGCGGCGACGGCTGCGGTCAAGGAGGATCGGACGAACGTGCGTCGCTTCATGGCGTGCCTCTTCAGCTGAGGGTCTGGATCTGGTTCAGGCCTAGATTAGGCGGCACCGCCGAATGCGGCAATCGGGCGCTGCACAGAAGCCGAGCCCCGCGCGAGGAGCTAGTCGATCGTAAGACTGCCCGTGGGCGGCAAGGTCGTGTGGCGGCTCTACCCCGCCGGATTCGACGCCATCGGACGGCCTGCGGTGGACTGGAGAGAAGATTTGGCGTACTGCGGGGTCCTGACGAGGAAAGTGGACGAGCGCCGACAACACCAGCAGGTCAGCAAGAGAATCCGGCGCCGGCCGAGCCGGATGCGAGGCAAATGGAGGCAGCGGGAATCGAACCCGCCCTCGGGGCGCTCAGAGCGGCGCTTCCCCGAGGATCTCCGTCGATCGCCCCCGGGCCGCGCTCATTATCCCCGCAATTGGCCTGCCAGGCGAGCGAGCAGGTCAAGGTCCGGCCGAGATCCGGTCCCGCCTCCTCCTGGATCGGCAGCAGGATCAGCCGAGTACGGGACCCTCTCCCGTCTTCTGAAAGAATAAGGTGACCTTCTTCATGTTGCCGCTGTCATGAAACCTCAGGTGCAGATTACCGCACCCGTGCTCATAAAGGACCGCCACGAGTAAGGGTCATCCCGTCCAAATTTCTCCCATTCCTTGTCCGAGTCGCGCGGTGTCACCTCTTATCCCCTTCGCTCTGGAGAAGATTAGGACCCGATCCTGGTCTCATACGCCCCATGCAGCCGGTGCTCGACGGCTTCGGAGACGCGTCTGCCGAACGTGCTGCGCTCGATCTGCCCGAGGAGAGCTTCAAACCGCGAGGTGGCCAGGGCCTCCGCAGGGATGGTGAGGTCCACTAGGTCGCCACCACACGGGTCGAGGCCGGACAGTCCGATCGCGGCAAGCGCATGCTCTCCTGACTCAGCGTCGCCACGGCGTCCGAGCAATACCATCGGCACCAGGGTCCGGCATGATATCTTGACAGCTTGACGTCGAAGAAAGAGCTGGAGTTGAGCGGGCGTCAAATCGGACACCGGGCCACCCTTGCTCAGATCGATCTTCTGTTCGCGATTGAGGTCCTTGTCCAGGTAGAACTCGCGGGAATATAGGCACCACTGCTTGAAGCTTGCGGGGTCGCGTACGATTCGGCGCGCGGAGGTCCGGACGCTACCGCCGTTGTGGCGACCCTCGAGGCCGAGCCACAGTCCGAAGAGGGACATTCTCAACCCGATCTCTGTGGTGGGTTCGGCACTGCCGAAATAGCGCTGCAGCAGACGGGCCGAGAAGAAACCGCCCGCCGCGTTGGCGAACCACCCAAATCGCCTCGAGATATCTTCGACTACGGCATGACAAGCCTCGCAGGCGGCGCGGAAGCGCGGCCAAGCCTCATGGTCGCCGTATTCGCACGTCGAATGTATGAAGCCGAGCTGAGGGCCTGCCTGTTCGGCGATGAGGCTCGCCTCCCTCAGCCAGCCAGCCTCAACCGGATAGCTGTCCGCGTCCAGGAAGCCGACGACGGAGGCGTCGAGCCCACCCACGCAGAACTCAGTCGCGCTTCGCATTGCATGGAACTTCCCGACGCGCTCATCGGTGAAAAAGTGCCATCTCCTCGAGGCGACCTCCTCGAGCTCCATGACGAGGTCGCCAGATCCGTCGGTTGATCCGTTGTCGACGAAGACGATCTCCACTTCGTGGGAGGCCTGGTTGCGAAGAGCCCGGATCACGCCCGAGAGACGATCGACCTCGTTGTGGAATGGCACGACAAGGGCCGTTGTCGGCATCCCGACGGGCTCCTTCAAGTGCGGTTGGCTGCCACGTAGTCGCGAAGAAACCGATCCACCGCATCCGCGACCTGAGCGTAAAGTGTCGTCGGGAGGTCTTTGGGAACGATCGTGGGCTGGGAAGTACCGGTCCCCCATGTCGGCGTAACCGAGCACCCGGATGGTCGGGCAAGGCCCTCGACGCACACCTCCTGCAAGACCTGGAGCCTCATGACGTATGCCCAACCGATCGGCTTGCTCCCGACAATCAGAGTACGGATGCCGACATCGAGCTTCAGATAAGCGGGCCTCGGCGAGGCGTCCGTGGGCCCCAGTCTCCGCACGCTTGCATCGTCGAGCAAGCTCTCGATGAAGGTTCGTACCGCCTCTTGCCCAGGGCTCGCCTTGGCGGCTTGACGGTCGACGTCGAAGACGGCCTGAACCTGGACCCCGTCAAGTCCCTGGAGCGATCCGAGCCTCGAAGGGAGCCGGTCGTTTCGGTTCGGCTCCTGGCCAACAAGCAACGACGCGTTCGCACCGACCCAGACAGTCAGAGTTGTGGTTACGACCAAACATCGAAGAACAGACATGATCACCTCCGCGGCGTTCGGCTTCACGCCGGCTACCGTTGAGACCGGTGTGAGAGATCGTCTCGGAAGCATGCACGGATGACACCATCGAGTCTGGGTAGGCTTCACGGAGCGTAAGATGTGCGGCTACTTGCCATTACGACTATGAAAGGCATTTGCCTCGGATCGCACCCATCGGGCAAAGCTCGCGCATCGCCTGCGACAATGTGCACAGTTCGGCACAGGACGAACGGCCCAAGATAGAAGCGCAACGGCGGGCTGCCGAGGAGCCACCCAGCTAATGCGATGCGCGGCAGCAGCTTACGAATCGGGCGAATGTTCCCAGCAGGCTCCCACAAGGCGGATCACGGAATCAGCGGAGCGCGGTGCCTAGGTAGTAAGGCCATATGAAGATCGCCAGCAGGGCCTTGCCGAACCCTAGCTGGGCGAAGGCTACCGTGAACAGCCAGAAAACGAACCAGCCTGCCCCGGTGAAAACCGATGAAGCTGCCGCGCCGTTTCCTCTTCCTCCCATGTGCCCTCCGCGATTGGGGTCGCTTTCTCGTACTCTGGGCCGCTAGTAGGAACCGCCCAGGCTCTCCTGCTCGGCTGGCGACACAACCTCCCGGATCGTGGCAGTGTCATAGAACGACCTGATCTCTTTGATGAGGTCGTTCTCAACTCGTATCCAGTCACAGGATTCGACCACGCCCTTGGGCGTCCTGTTCTGGAACCGGACTGCGGCCTGGTTCCCGCTTGCGATGACATCCTTGACCGTGAGTTCCACGACGCTCTTGCGGGCCAGAGGCTCCACCGTAGCCAGGTACGAATCACGGCCTTCCAACCTCCCGAATGGACTGATGTGGACAAAGTCAGGCGCAAGCCACTGCCGCAGCCATTCCATGTCCATCTTGATCCATGCCTCTATCCAGCGCACGGCCAGCTCGGCACTGCGTTCTTTCATCGTCATTGATAGCTCTGCCGACACCGTCAGGCCGGCTACGGCTCTTTCCTCGTGGAGATTCCGAGCGGACGATAGCCCGGGCACCTCGCCGTCACGCTCGTCAGGAGAAAGACAACGGCTATGACGCCCAGAATGATGGCGATGATGCCGCTAATGACGCCGGTGAAGTAGAGGACGGCGATGGTCAACGCGATGAGAATGCGAATTACTTGGTCTGCAGTGCCCATGTTCTTCTTCATGGCTCCTCCATCTGTTCGACGCATGAGCGTGGTAGGACTCGGCTACACACCCAACAACCGCACTCTAAGCCGGGTCACCCAACCCTACGCAACTGTATGCAACACGACAACGAGATCAGGAGCCTGCTCGGCAGACCCGGATACGCTGCGCATCGCGCTGGTCGAGTTTGCTTTGGCCAGGCCGGACGCGACACTCGGGCTCGGCGCAGGCTGGCACGCCGCGGTCAAGGCCAGAGAAGCGATGCGAGGCGTCTGTAAAACTCTTCGGCGTAATCTGACGCCCAAAGACCGCCCGTCACGGCGATCACAATGAGTACGAGAACCCAAGTCAGGTCCCGATACGAGCCTCTCATTACCCAGCCACGAGTGTTCGAGAGCGGCGGCTCGCCAGAGCCCGACAGTCAGCCACCTTAGCCTCACCGCAAGGGCTAGTGAGTGCGGTGTCCTGATCTACGTCGGCGCCTGTCGCGCCTCCACTTCCCTCGACCACGCTTGATACGCTGTCGCACGTGGTCAAGGCGCTTGTAGGGCACGGTGAGGTCGTGGCCGCAGTGGCGGCAAATCAGCTCGGAGGACAGGGCGGGAGCACTACAGGCGGGACACCCTACTACATACAACATGGGTACAACCTCTTCCCCAGGGGTTGCCTAATAGTAATGTCCCTGAGGTGTCGTGCGGTAGCCGCGTAACAACGCCCACTTTCCTGCGCTGTTCGGCAGCCTCTGCGTGGGAGCGCCGGCATGCGTTCATGAGTGTGAAGCGCAGCG
>JARRMU010000158.1:0-7864 GCA_037385645.1 Gemmatimonadales bacterium | reverse complement strand
ACGCGACTTCCGCGACTCGGAATTCGACCGGGTAACCCAGGCGTTGAGGCAGCCGGGCTCCGTGTTCAAGCCGTTCGTCTACACGGCCGCGATCGAGAGCGGGATCCCGGCGTCCGAGGTCGTCTACGACACCCCGGTGCAGGTCGAGCTCGTCACCGGCGAGATCTACTCTCCCAAGAACTTCACGGACAGCTTCCTGGGGCCGATCACGATCCGGGAGGCGCTGTACCGCTCCATCAACGTGGTGGCCGTCAAGGTCGGCCTCAGGATCGGCCTCGAGACCGTCGCACAGACGGGTGGCCTCGGTCTCGATCGGTGCGGGATCCGTGATCCCGCTTCAGGTCGCGGAGGCGTACACCACCTTTGCCAATCAGGGGACCCGCGTCTCCGCCCGCCCGATCCTTCGGATCGAGGACTCGGACGGCCAGACCATCTGGGAGAGCCGGCCGGAGCGGGAGCTGGTGCTGGACGAGCAGACGGCGTTCGTGATGACGGACATGCTGCAGGACGTCGTCGACGCGCCGCGCGGGACCGGGACGGCGGTGCGCAGGCTGGGCCTTCCGCCCGAAGTGCCCGCAGCGGGCAAGACCGGAACGACCAACGAGGCCACGAACACCTGGTTCGTCGGCTTCACTCCCGACCTGGTGGCGATCACGTGGATAGGCTTCGATCGGCCGGCCAGAATCCACCGCGGCGCCACGGGTGGTCGCGACGCGGCTCCGGTGAGCGCGGAGGCGCTGATCGCCTACTACCGGGATCACGAAGCTCCCGAGCCCTGGCAGCGCCCGGAGGGTCTGGTGGAGCGACGGGTGGATCCGGCGACCGGCCTGCTGGCCACGCAGTGGTGTCCGATCGACCAGGTTTATACGGAGATCTACGTTTCGGGAACCGAGCCGGTGGAGAGCTGAGACCACCACCGGCCTTGGGGAATCCGGCAGCGGGCCAGAGGCGACTCCGTGCCCGAGATCACCGAAGACTTCGACTGGTAGGGCGGCCAGGCCGAACCTCTTCTCCCACCGGACGCGTCGACCCGGAGGGACTCAGCCAGAGGGAATCAGAGAGGTGTCGTGCCTTCCGCCGTGACCCGGTAGCGGACCGGCGCCCTCGCGGGAGGCTCCGCCTCCTCGATCGTGATCGCCCCGCTCAACCTCCGGCGCGCCCGCTCGACTTGCCCTTCGCCCGCGGCATGGACGGCGATCAAAGGCTCTCCGGCCTCGACCTCCTCTCCTACCTTCCGCCGGATCTCGAATCCGACCGCTGGGTCCACCTCGTCCTCGACGCGGGTCCGGCCGGCGCCGAGTTCGACCGCGGCCAGCCCGACCTGCCGGGCGTCGAGCCCACTCAACCATCCGGAGACCGGCGCCTTCACGACACCCAGCACCGGTGCGGCGGGCAACCTCCCGGGTTCGTCGAGAACGCGCGGGTCTCCGCCCTGCCGCTCGATCAAACGGGCGAAGCGCTCGGCGGCTCGTCCGCCGTCGAGCAGCGGCTCCAGCGCCTTCCTGGCCGAGCGGACGTCCTCCTCCGCACCGGCGGCGACGATTGCCTCGGCCGAGAGGGCGAGCGTCACCTCCCGCAGATCCGCCGGCCCGCCCCCATGCAGCGTCTCGATCGCCTCGTCGACCTCCAGGGCGTTGCCGACCTTCCGCCCGAGCGGCGATTCCATGTCGGTCAGCAACGCCCGCGTCTCCAGTCCCTGGTCGACCGCGAGCTCGACGAGCGTCCCGGCGAGCTCGAGCGCCCGCGTCTCATCGACCATGAACGCGCCGCTTCCGCACTTCACATCCAGAACGAGCGCCTGAATGCCCTCGGCCGCCTTCTTGGAGATGATGCTCGAGGCGATCAGCGGGATCGAGGGCACCGTCCCGGTCACGTCCCGAAGCGCGTAGAGGCGGCCGTCCAGAGGCGCGATCTCCTCCGTCTGGCTGATCATCGCGCAGCCGACCTCGTTCAGCACGGCCTTGAACTCCTCGAGACCGATCCGCGTCCGGAAACCAGGGATCGATTCCAACTTGTCGACCGTCCCACCCGTGTGACCGAGACCCCGCCCGGACATCATCGGGACCCTGAGGCCGTAGGCGGCGAGCAGCGGAGCGAGAACGAGAGAGACCTTGTCTCCGACCCCGCCCGTGGAGTGCTTGTCGACCGCCGGAGGACCGCCGTCACGGAAGTCCAGCCGATGGCCGGACGCGATCATCGAGCGCGTCAACTCCGCGAGCTCCGCCGGGGAGAGGCCGCGCAGAAAGACCGCCATGAGGAACGCGGACATCTGATACTCCGCGACCTCTCCATCCATGTACGCGGACAGGAACGCCCGCAGGGCTTCTACCGGAAGCTCCTGACCGTCCCGCTTTCTCTCGATCAGCTCCGTGATCAGCATCGACGCTCCCAGCAGGCTCGGGTCACGACTCCTCTCCAGGTCCAAGCTCGCGTTCAGGAGCCAGCAGTCGTCGAGGGTCCGGACTCCTTCGCGAGCTCGCCCCCGCAGCTCTTGCAGAATCCAGCGTCGGGGTCGTGGCGGCGCTGCCCGCATCCCGGGCATGTGCGCTCAGCCACCTTCGACCGTGACGCCGAGGCCATCTCCACCGTCACGATGCCCGTCGGAACCGCGATCATGCCGTAGCCGAGGATCATGATCAGGGACGAGAGCATCTGCCCGAAAGGCGTCTGCGGCGCGATATCCCCGTATCCGACGGTGGTCAGGGTCACGATGGCCCAGTAGACGCTACGCGGTATGCTCGTGAATCCGGCCTCGGCTCCCTCCACGACGTAGAGGATGGATCCGACGACGACGACCACCGTCGATACGGTGATGAGAAACACGGCGATCTTGTGCCGGCTCGCCTTGAGGGCGTCGAGGATCACTCGCTCGCCGCCCACGAACTGGGCCAGCTTCAGCACGCGGAACACACGCAGAATCCGGAGGATGCGGATCGACATCAAATACCGGCCGCCGGGGAAGAACAGCGCCAGGTACGAGGGCAGCACCGCCAACAGATCGATGACGCCGTAGAAGCTCGCCGCGTACTTCCGGGCGCTGGGAGCCGAGTAGAGGCGGAGCGCGTACTCGATCGTGAACAGGATCGTGAAGAACCACTCGGCCCGCCGAAGGTCCGGCCCGTAGCGAACGGCGTACTTCTCGACGCTGTCCAGCATGACCACGGCCACACTGATCAGGATCGCGAGGATGAGGATGACATCGAACGCCTTGCCCGCGGCCGTATCGTGGCCGAAGATCACCCGCCTCAACCAGAGGCGCCCTTCGCCGCCCCGGGGGCGTGCCGAATCGCCGCTCATCGTCCGGTCCGTCTGTCCTCCGTCTCTCGGTCCGCCGTCACGATGCGAATCGGCCCTCCCTGGCACTAGGGCCGGAGAGGGCCATCAGGTGGGGGCGGCCGATCTTCGGCCACACCCATCTCTTCGTCACACGGCCTGATCTCTCAGGCCAATGGCCTGCTATCCGATCAAGCCGCCTAGGTGCGCACCCGCAGACGCTTGGCTCCTCGCTCCACCGAGTCGACCAGACGCTCACTCGAGCGTTCGGCGGCCCGGCGCGCATCGTCAGCCAGCCTCTTCGCGTCGTCGGCCACGGTCTGGAGCGTGTCACCGGCCGCGTCGGTCAGATCCTCGGCCGAACGGCGTATGCGGCGCCGTGTCCGTTTACCGCTCTCCGGCGCCAGCAGCAAAGCCGCGCCCGCGCCGAGCAGCGCTCCCACCAGCACACCCAGTACGAATTCGTCTCCATCGTCGAAAACCATCGTCACCTCCTCTTGCCCGCTCCCGAGCCGTCCGCTGCCACCTCGTCGCCCTCTGCACGCGACCTTGTTGCCATCCGAAGCGACCTCTAGCTTGGCCCGGAGGGCTTTGTCGACCGCCTGAACTTACCATCGAGAGCCTTATGCCCGATAGCGTAGTAACCCTGCCTTCCGGCGTTCTCGTCGAGCTGGCGGATCGGTGCACGGCCGCCGGCGAGGCCGGCATCGCGGCGCTCCGTGAGACCGGCCGCGGCCTCGGCCTGAGCATCTACGATGAGCTCGTGCCGGACGTGGGCCCCGACGCGCTGGACCCGGAGGAATTCTGGGCCGCCGTGGGCCAGAAGTTCATCGAGCTCGGCCTCGGCCCGGTTCGATACGAGCAGGTCGACGAGGGGCTGGCGGCCGTGTCTCTGGTCGCTTTCCCGGAGGCCGGCGGCGAAGAGATCGGCGAGCGCAGCAGCGCCGGCTGCCACCTGGGCACGGGCCTGCTGGGCGGCCTCCTCAGCCGCGCCGCCGACCAGTCGATCGCGGTCCTCGAGATCGAGTGCCGGGCCGACGGCTCGCATGGATGCTGGTTCCTTCTCGGCGCGCAGGACCGGCTGGAGGCGATCCACGAAAGGCTGATTGCCGGCGAGCCGATCGAGAACGCGATCAAGGGCCACTGAGTACACCCGCCGGCCGCCTCCTCGCGGTCGACTACGGTCGTCGCAGAATCGGGGTCGCGGTCTCCGATCCGACCCGCACGATCGCCTCCCCCCACTCGGCGATCGAGAACGGTGGCGAGCCTCGCCAACCCCCCGAGAAGCTGCTGGAGCTCATCCGCGAAGCCGAGCCGGTCGCGATCATCGTCGGGATTCCCATCCAGCTGGATGGATCCGAGGGCCAGATGGCCGCCGAGGCGCGCGAGTTCGGGCGTCGGCTCGGCAAGGCCTCCGGCGTTCGGGTGGTGGGGTGGGACGAGCGCCTGACCAGCGTGCGTGCGCGCAGAAGCCTCGCGGAGACCGGGCGACGCGGAAGGCGGATCCGGAAGGGCGAGGAGGACATCATGGCCGCGACGCACCTGCTTCGTGGCTACATGGACGCCCACGCAAACGCCGGAGGCCAGGGCGAGCACCGGAGCGAAGGCGAGGATGGGAGCGAGACCGGAGTCGACCGGTGAGCGCCGCGCGCCTCCGATCCCTCCGCGTGCGTCGCTTTCGCGCCCCCCAGCCGCGAGGGGCCGTGATCGCGGCAGGCCTGACTCTCGCAAGCCTCCTCTCTTCGTGCGGAGACGGGTCGACCGCTGGATCCGATCAGGGTCGCGCGTTTACGCTCTATGCGCGGCTGCGGGGTTCGGCGGGGTCGCTCAAGGCCGGTCTGTATCGATTCCCCCCCGACGCGAGCTGGGCCTACATGCTCGGCATGTTGGAGCGGGGAGAGGTCGTGACCTTTCCGCTAACCATCCCGGAAGGGTTCAACCTTCGCGAGATCGCACCACGCGTGGCGGAGATGGCCGGGGTATCCGCCGACTCCGTGCTCAAGCTGGCTCGGGACAGCGGCTTCGTCGCTCGTCTCGGCGTACCCGGACCGACGCTGGAGGGCTACCTTTTCCCCGATACCTACCACTTCGCCGAGCGGACGCCACCCGAACGGATCCTGGAGGCCATGACGTCGCACTACCGGGAGTTCTGGGGACCTGTCGAGCTCGCGCTTCGCGACTCGCTGGGACTCTCCGAGCGTGAGCTCGTCACCCTGGCCAGCATCGTGGAGAAGGAGGCGCGGGTCGGGAGCGAGCGCCCCACGATCGCCGGAGTCTACCTGAACCGACTCAAGATCGGGATGCTGCTCCAGGCGGACCCGACGGTGCAGTTCGCTCTGGACTCGGTCCGGGCCCGTCTGCTCTACCGCGACATCGAGCAGGTCGCCGGGAACCCGTACAACACGTACACCCACGCCGGCTTGCCCCCCGGTCCGATCGCGTCTCCGGGGGAAGCGGCCCTGCGGGCTACGCTCGAGCCGGCCGACGTTCCCTTCCTCTTCTTCGTCGCCCGGCCGGACGGCTCGCATGAGTTCACGCGCACCGAACGGGAGCACATCAACGCGAAGAACCGCATTCGCCGGGAGCGCGACGCGGCAGAGCGCGCGGACCGCATCGGGAACGGCAGCTAGCCTGCTCGGGACATGAGGTCGACGGCGGGATTGCAGGCGCGCCTGCGGCTGATGGTGCTGACCGAGCCGCAGACCGTGCGGCCGCTGGCTCAGGTCGTCGAGGAGTGCTTGCTCGCTGGAGCGACGGCGATCCAGCTCCGGGACAAGTCGGCAACGGCCCGTGAGCTGTACGAGCTGGGCCTCGAGCTGCGCCCGGCGATCCGCCGGCATGACGCTTTGTTCGTCGTCAACGACCGGGTGGACGTAGCCGTGGCCCTGGAGGCCGACGCCGTGCACCTCGGCCCGGAGGACATCCCGATCGCCGAGGCCCGGAGGATCGCACCGGGTCTTCTCATCGGCTTCTCGACCGACGACCCGGAGGCGGGACGGGCCGCCGCCACCGCCGGTGCGAGCTATCTGGGCATCGGCGCCCTGTTCGGCACGCTGAGCAAGGAAGGTCTGGCGGACGAGGCGATCGGCATCGACCGCCTCGTCGAGGTGATGCGAGCCAGCGGACTACCCGCCGTCGGGATCGGCGGCATCACGCCCGAGAACGCCCCCGAAGTCGCCGCCACGGGAGCAGGAGTGGCCGTGCTCGGCGCGGTGATGCGAGCGTCCGAGCCGGGCGACGCCGTTCGCCGGATCCTCGAGACTACAGGGGCGACTGAGCCGACAAGCCGGACGTGATCGGTATCCCGACGTGACCGGCGATGGGGTCAGTACGCCTCGTAGCTGAAATCCTGGCCGCCGACCGAGGCCTCGGCCATCATGCCGCTCTTCGTCCGGGTGAAGACGACGACCGTCATCGAAGCCTTGCCGATGGCCCCCCTGCCCTTGGCGATCACTTCGCCGTTTCCATGCGCCCCACCGATTCCCAGACCAGCCTTCCCGATGCCCGGAAAGACCACGTAGCCAGCCGCATTGTCGAAGAACTTGGAGAGTCCCGGGTCGGCCTTCAGGTAGGTATCGATCGTCGCCTGGACGTCTGTTCTCGGCTGGCGGATCGGAGGCGCCTCCTGGGCCTGCGGCTCTTCCTGATCCGGAGCCGACTCATCCGCCGAGGGGTCCTGAGTCAGCGCCACCTCGGCCGACGTACCCTCGGCCCCGCCCTGCTCCGGCGCACACGCGGCCACGCCGGTCGTCAGCGCCAGCGCCCCGATCATCATCAGTGCTGCAGTCATTAGCCGTCGACTCCTTTTTGCCTTCGTTTTCGTGTAGGCTCTACCGGCACTCCGTATCCCCCACGTTACCCTTCTACACCTGCAAAGCCAAAGGCCCGCCCGGACATCGTCCAGACGGGCCTTCAGAGCTCAAGCCGGCAGCGACCTACTCTCCCGGGGCTTTACGCCCGAGTACCATCGGCGCTGAGGGGCTTAACTGCTGGGTTCGGGATGGGACCAGGTGTTTCCCCCTCGCTATAGCCACCGGCATAACCTGTGTCCACCGACCATGGCCGACGGACATCTATCAACAGGGTGAGCGAATGGACGTCGTACGCCAGGAGCGCGAGACGCGGAGTCACAACCCTTCCATAAAGTAGAGGAAGGGGATCAAGCCTCACGGCCTATTAGTACGGCTCGGCTGAAGCGCTCGCACGCCTTACACCTGCCGCCTATCAACGCAGTAGTCTCCTGCGGGCCTTCAGGCACCTTTCGGTGCGGGAGATCTCATCTTGGGGTGGGCTTCCCACTTAGATGCTTTCAGCGGTTATCCACTCCTGACGTAGCTACCCTGCGATGCCCCTGGCGGGACAACAGGTACACTAGCGGTCAGTCCACTCCGGTCCTCTCGTACTAGGAGCGGCTCCCCTCAAATCTCCTACGCCCACGGCGGATACAGACCGAACTGTCTCACGACGTTCTAAACCCAGCTCATGTACCGCTTTAACGGGCGAACAGCCCGACCCTTGGGACCTTCTCCAGCCCCAGGATGCGATAAGCCGACATCGAGGTGCCAAACCGCCCCGTCGATGTGAACTCTCG
>JARRMU010000157.1:0-5041 GCA_037385645.1 Gemmatimonadales bacterium | reverse complement strand
CTCAACAAGGACCAAGAGATGTCGGTCCACAATGCTCATCGCATCGCGGACCGGTTCATCTTCGGAGTCGAAGATTGAGTCAGGTCGCGCTCGTCACGGGTGGTGCGCGCGGCGTCGGGCTCGCGATCGCGAAGCGGTTGCTCGAAGACGGGTTTGCGGTGTGTGTCGTCGACATCAACGACAAGGCCCTGGCCCGTCTGGAAGAGGAGGGGGACGACGTCGACGGTCGCTTCGAATGGCAGCGCGCCTCGATCGTAGATCGTGGCGAGATGGAGCGAGTCTTCACCGACCTGGTCGGTCGCCGCGGGCGCTTCGATGTCCTGGTCAACAACGCCGGCATGACGCGTGCGGGTACCCTTCTCACGCAGACCGACGAGGAGTGGGACCTGGTGGTCGACACGAACCTCAAGGGACCCTTCATCTGCAGCGCGATCGCGGCGCGCTACATGAAGCAGGGAGGAGGCGGCGCGATCGTGAACATCGGCTCGATCTCGGCCCATGGTATTCGCAGTGGGCCGCCCGCCTATGCGGCCGCCAAGGCGGGGCTGGAAGGGCTCACGCGAAACTCGGCCATCGAGCTGGGACCCGATGGGATTCGCGTGAACCTGATCGTACTGGGGACCATCGCGTCGAAGTGGCTGCTGCAACGCAAGAGCGAAGCGGAGCTGGCCGAGATTCGGCAATCCACGCTGACCGGGCGGCTCGGAGAGCCCGACGACGTGGCATCCGTCGTCTCGTTCCTGGCCTCCGAGGACGCAGGTCATGTCACCGGCCAGCTATTTTCCGTGTCTGGCGGACAGTGGCTGCCCTGATCAGCTGCTGAGTGGTCAGGAGAGAAGCGCATGAGCGAATCCAAGGAATCCAAGGGTTACGGTGCCGACTTCGAGCACGACGAGGATCCGGAGTCCTGGGTTCTCTACGAGAAGCTCGAGGGTGGGATTGCGCGCATCACGCTGAATCGCCCCCACCGCCGCAACGCGATCCTCTCACCCGACATGCACTTCGTCCTGGCCGATCGTCTGGCAGAGGCCCATGAGGACGACGCGATCAAGGTCATCGTGCTGGCTGGCTCGGGGGAGGACTTCTGCTCCGGTGATGACGTGCGACGCATGCCGGTCGAGCGGGCGGGGCTCAAGAAGGGATCGAAGCTGCCCCAGACGGCGCGCATCCAAAACGCGGTTCGCCTCGACGAGAATCTGCGAAACCTGCTCTACAGCTCGAAGACCATCATTGCCGCCTGCCAGGGCGCGGTGATCGGCGCCGGGCTGAACATCGCGCTCGCGGCCGACCTGCTCATCCTCGCCGACAATGCGTATTTCGCCCGCCCGCAGGCGCGGATCGGCTTCGCGGGCTTCAGCACGGCGATGCCCCTGGTGCTCCTCAAGATGGGGATCAACCGGGGCTACGAGGCCATGATCACGGGGCGCAAGGTGAGCGCGACCGAGCTCAAGGACTGGGGTGTCGCGAACTCCGTGGTTCCCGAAGCCGAGCTCGAGGACGAAGCGCTTCGCTACGCGAAGGGCATCGCGAGCCACTCGGCAGACGGTCTCATGATCGGCAAGCACGGACTGCAGATGTTCTGGGAGCTGATGGGCATGTCGACCTACGGCTCGTTCGTCAAGCTCGCGCACCCGCTCTTCACCAATCTCGTGTGGCGCGACGACGAATTCAACTTCTTCCGTGAGCGCAACGAGCGCGGTGCGAAGGAGGCGCTCGCCGAGCTTGAGCGGAGGTGGAAGGAGCTCGGCTTCGATTAGAAGCCATTCGAGTCATGGAGAACGCATACGCAAAGCTCGCACCGCGACGTGTGACCGAGGGGCTCGAATTTCCAGAAGGGCCGGTGGCGCTGCCCGATGGAAGCGTTCTCGTCACTGAGATTCGCGGCGGTCGCGTGACGCGAGTCGAGCCGGATGGCACTCGGACGACGTATGCCGACACTGGTGGAGGTCCGAACGGTGCGGCCTTCGGCCCGGATGGCTCTCTGTATGTCTGCAATGCGGGATGTGCGCGTTGGGCTGAACGCGATTGGCCCTATTCGGATCCCGACGCCATTCGGCTCCTGCTTCCGGCTGGGCATCTCGACGAGGAGCCTGCGCCGAGCATCCAACGCGTTCGAGCGGGGGTCGTGGAGTCTCTCTACGTCGAGTGCGGTGACCAACCGCTCAGGCGACCGAACGACATCGTCTTCGACTCGGAAGGCGGCTTCTGGTTTACGGACAGCGGGCGTGGCTCGGCTCGCAGCCGGGACCTCACGGGCGTCTACTACGCCGCAGCGGATGGCTCGCGCATCGAGGAAGTGATCCACCCGATGGAGATGCCCAATGGGATCGGGCTCAGTCCCGACGGGCAGACCCTGTACGTCGTGGAAACGCGCACCCGGCGACTCTGGGCGTGCACGCTCGCGGGTCCGGGAAGACCGAAGACCCGCCGCGGCCTGGCCACGATTCCGAGCGGCGGACCGCTCAACTTCGGCGGCTGCGACTCTCTCTGCGTCGACGCGGAGGGGAACGTGATCATCGCGACGATCGGCACCGGCGGCGTCACCGTCGTATCGCCAGATGGCGATTGCGTCGCCCACGTCCCGGTCGATGATCCCATGACGACGAATGCGTGCTTCGGGGGTCCCGACAACCGTACGCTGTTCGTGACAGCGGCCTCGACTGGCGAGCTGTTGGCCTTCGACGACTGGCCCGTACCGGGCCTGCCGCTCGCGTTCGATAGCGGGATAGTGGGATAGCAGGGAAGCATCATGGACTTCGGCCTCGACCCGGATCAGAGCTTGCTCGCCACCAGCGTGCGCGAGGTGGTCGAGTCGCGGTATCCCGTCGCGTACGTGCGCGAAATGATCGGAGACCCGCGAGGCTTCTCCAAAGAGTTCTGGTCTGACGCAGCAGAGCTCGGCTGGCTCGGCCTCCTGGTAGCGGAGCGCTTCGGAGGTGCCGGCCTCGGCCCCCTCGAGCTCTTCGCGGTGCAGCAGGAGCTGGGCCGCGGGGTCGTTCCGGGTCCGTACCTCTCCTCCGCGGTGCTGGCTTCGACCGCACTGGGTGAGGCGGGCTCCGAGGTGCAGAGACAGAGCTGGCTACCGCGATTGGCGTCGGGAGATGCCATCGCGAGTGTCGCTCTCCAGGAGTCGCGCGGCGGCTGGGACGCTGCTGCGGTGTCACTGCCGGCTTCGCTGGAGGCGGGCGGCGGGTACCGACTGACCGGAGAGAAGCGCTTCGTCCCGGACGCGCACGTTGCGGATCTCCTCATCGTTCCGGCACGCACCGGCAATCTCGAGGCGCGCGGCAGCGAAGGCATCACGCTCTTCCTCGTGGAGACGGCAGCGTCGGGTGTGTCCGTTCGGACCATGGAGACCATCGATCCGACCCGTCGTCTGTGCGAGGTCCATCTGGATGGCGTCGCAGTCGGGACCGATGCGGTCCTGGGAGAACCGGGCGGGGGATGGCCTCTGCTCGAGACTGTGATGGACGTCGGTCGGGTCGCACTCTGCGCGGAGATGGTGGGTGGCGCGGAGCGAGCGCTCGAGATGTCGGCCGAATATGCGCGAACGCGCGAGCAGTTCAAGCGCCCGATCGGGAGCTTTCAGGCGATCCAGCACAAGTGCGCCGACATGCTGGTTCGGCTCGAGGGCGCGCGATCCATGGCCTTCGCGGCCGCGATGTCCCTCGTCGACGAGGACCCCGACGCTTCCCGCGATGCCAGCATCGCCAAGGCCTGGTGCGGTGAAGCGTACCGTTCGATCACCACCGAAGGCATCCAGATCCACGGCGGGCTGGGCTTTACCTGGGAGCTCGACATGCACCTCTTCTACAAGCGCGCGAAGGCGAGCGAGGCCTTGCTCGGCGATGCGCGCTTCCATCGCGCGCGCATCGCCGAGCGCGTTCTGGAGTCGAGCTGATGGCGCGGGTGCCGTTCGAGGCAGGCCTCGTCGTGCTGCCGGAGGGTGAACGCGACCTCCCGAAGCTGCTGGGCAACCGCTGCGGCGAGTGTGGTGCGGTCTTCCATCCGCCTCGGCCCGTATGCCTCTCGTGCCATGGACGCTCGCTCCGCGATGCCCAGCTGTCCGGCGACGGTACGCTCTACGCATGCACGCACGTTCAGATGCCGCTGCGTCCGGGTCGACGCGAGAGTCGCGACTACTGGGTCGGGCACGTCGATCTCGACGAAGGTCCGCGGGTCCAGGGGCTGCTGTCTGCGGACATCGGTGAGCCGCGAATCGGCATGCGCGTGGCTCTCGGGCTCGAAACGCTGCGAGTCGAGGACGGTGGAGACGAGATCGTCGCGCACCACTTCCGACCGGCGGGAGAGAGCGCGTGAGGATCGAGAACGTGGCCTTGCTCGCGACTGCGATGACGCGCTTCGCCGACCATCGCGACAAGACGCTCGCCGAGCTGGCAACCGAGGCGGGGCTCGGCGTTCTCGCGGAGGCGGGGATCGATCTGCGCCAGGTGGGCGAGGCGTACGTCGGCTCCATGATGGCGCCGCCGATGTACGGCGTTCGCATCATGAAGCAGCTGGGGCTCACAGGGCTTCCCGTGGTCAGCATCGAAGCGGCGTCCGCGTCGGGGTTGGTGGCGCTTCGAGAAGCCACCTTTGCGGTGGCGAGCGGCCGCTGCGACGTCGCGCTCGCGCTGGCCTACGAGCACGCGATGGCGCGGCTGCCGGGCAGCGGGGGCATCGTGCCGGGATACGAGAGCCTGATGGCCTCGCCGGCTTCGTTTGCGCTATGGGCGAGTCGGCGCGCGCACGAGCGCGGAACCCGACCAGAGCATCTGGCGGCGCTGGCCGCGAAGAATTGGAATGCCGCGCGGCTGAACCCACTCGCCTACCACCAGGCCGACCACGCCGTGACGCCCGAGGAGGTTCTGGCCTCGAAGATGGTGTCGACGCCGCTCACCCAGATGATGGGAGCACCGATGGGAGGCGGAGCGGCGGCGGTGCTGGTGGCTCGCGAAGACGTGGTACGCCGACTCCGGCCGGGGCACCCGATCGTGAAGCTGCTCGCCACGGCACTGGTGACCGAGTCCTACGAGCCGGA
>JARRMU010000156.1:0-5655 GCA_037385645.1 Gemmatimonadales bacterium | reverse complement strand
TTACTTGATCCCAAGGTAGTTGCCTTTCACCTTCAGGTCAAGTATTTATAAGTAAAGACAGTATCGACCGGAAGCATGCGGGGTGTCATGAAAGGGGGCTACCGAGTGAATCCCGACCATGAGGATCAAGTCGCCGAGAAGTGGCGGCGTGAGCGGCCAGACCTCGACCCGTCGTCGCTTCAGGTCGTTGGCAGGGTCCTGCGGCTCGCTCAGCTTCTCAAGGGGGAATTGGGCCGCGCACTCGGGCAGTTCGACTTGAGCGTGCCCGGCTTCTCCGTCCTGGCGGCGCTGCGCCGTGAGGGAGCTCCTTACGCCCTGACGCCGACCGCGCTGAGCAAAGCGGTATCTCTGACCTCCGGCGCCATGACGAATCGCATCGATCGTCTTGAGAAGGCAGGTTTCGTGGAACGGGTTCGATCGGAGGTCGATCGTCGGAGCGTCCTGGTTCGACTGACGCCCGCCGGGCAGAAGAAAATCGACAAGGCTTTGCCGGCGTGGTTCCTGGGTGCGGAGTCGGCGGTGCGCCTGCTCGATGCCCGCGAGGAGCAGCAGATGGTGCGAACGCTCCGGAAGCTCTGTCTGAGAATGGAGGCGGAGGCAGGGCCGGCATCCGACGGTGATCCCGGGGGGAGGCCCGCCGTGATATCCCAGACGGTGTAGTGTGCGCTCGCGGTTCGAGCCTTGATTCCGAAACGGCAGTACTCATTCGGGAGGTGACCCAGTTGTCTAAGAACCAAGAAGCGTCTGAGTTCACGAGAGCCCGCGATCGTCTGTTCAGCGAGATGCAACGATGTGGCGTGTGCAATGCGCTGGAGGACGAAGTGGAAGAGTGGTTGTCGGACACCATTGCTCTGTTCGGCGAGCAGTATCCGTCTCTCACCCAGCTTCAACTCGAGGTTCTGCGAAAGGTGGGCAGGAACTTCGCGGCGCCGGTCGTGCCGCATGGCAAAGGCAACGACGCCAGGGATCGGTAGTCGGCGTTTCTCGCAAACCTCCCGTTAGAGCCGACGTTCCGTAGACGTGTCAAAGGAGTCTGTGGAAGGCGATGGTCACGAAGTTGGAAGTCGCGATACCGAGAGCGCATACGAGCGCCGTGATGTACGGAGCCGCAGACGGTTCGCGGAAAAGTCCGAGGATGTTTGAAACCAAGAGCACACCGCTCAAGAGGACGAGGCTCCACGCGATGTTGCTGTGCACGGAGCCCACCGCCGCGCGTTCCTCCGGAGGTAGCGCATACTGCCGGCGTCCAACGTGAAGCGACATGACTCCGCCCACAGCAAGCGCCAGGATGCTTGCCGTTCGCCACAGGATGACGCCCTCCAACCGATAAAGGTTCATTACCAGAGGTACGAGCGCGAGAAAGACGGCCGATAGGCTGCTGACGATAATGGAACGAACTCGGAGGCTGTCGGCCGGGGAGAACCGCCCCTCGCGACGCGCGAATATCAGGAAGATTGCCAAGAACCCTGCGAAGGCGACGCCGAGTTCAGCGATAAGGGCTAGTTCTTCGCGTCCGTTCAAGCGCTTCCGAGCCTCCCGCCGGTTGCACGACCTTTCGGCTTAGCCCTGCACCGCGAAGTTTTCGTCAGGCGCAAAGGTACGCAGCCGAGGCCGTCGAGGAGTACGGATCGTGGCGCGAAACATCTCGCTTCGCAACTTCAGATCGGGCGTTCGATTCGTGGCCAGCCTTGCGATGATGGTCGCAGCAGGGTGCGGGCAGGCGGACGCGCCGGCCAAGGACCAAGCCACAGGTCGTCGGGATGGCGACGTCGAGCCTCGAACCACCCTCACCATCCTGTTCGCGAGCAACGACTACGTCCTCGGGCCCTCACGCGACGACAGTCCCAAGTTCCTCATGTTCGAGCCGCTGGTGCGCGGCTACGGGACTCGAGCTCGGCCCGGACTCGCCCAGCGCTGGGAGCACTCCGGTGATTTCCGGACCTGGACCTATCACCTGCGGCGCGATGTCCGGTGGCATGATGGCGTGCCGTTCACGGCGCACGACGTGGCGTTCAGCCTCGAGCTGTTCCGAAAGCCCGAGATCGCGCTGCACGGTTTCGCGCTGATGATCGACTCGATCGCCGTTCCAGACGAGCACACGCTTGTCCTGACGTTCCTCCGGCCGACCGGACCCGAGGGGGCGCTCCCCGGCTGGCCGGTCTTCTATCCGAAGCACCTCCTGAAGGATCTGGATCCCGCGCGCTTCTTCGACTGGGAATTCTGGACCCGTCCCGTGGGCAATGGTCCATACCGTTTCGTGCGGGGCGTCTCGAACACGATGATCGAGCTCGAGGCGAACCCCGACTACTTCGAGGATACACCGGCCATCGAGCGTGTGGTGCTCCGGTTGAGCAGCGCGAACACGGTGACCGAACTGCGGAGCGGGAACGTGGATGCGGCCTACTACCTGTCGGCTCCGGAGATCGCCGCGCTGGCCACTGACCCGAGATTCCGTGTGTATTTCCAGTGGATCATGTCGGAGCCGCAGGCCATCCACTGGAACCAAAGCGACCCCTTCCTGGCGGATGCCCTCGTTCGCCGGGCCCTCAGCCACGCGGTCGATCGGCGGGAGCTGGCGCGCCTGCTCTACCTCCCGGACGAGATGCCTCTGGTGGGCGGGCTGTCGCCGGACGACAGGGCGCTGGACCTGTATCGCGAGGGGAAGCTGGATCAGGGCTTGGTGTTCGATCCCCGCGCCGCCGGAGAACTCCTGGATGAGGCAGGTTGGGTGGACCGAGACGGCGATGGCGTGCGGGAGCGGGCCGGGATCGAGGCGCGGTTTACGCTGCTCGCACGCCAGGGCGGAATCCTCAGCACCCTGGAGCCTGCGCTGCTCCTGCAGAATCAGCTCCGGAGGGTCGGCGTGGAGGTGGAGATTCGTCCGGTCGAATCCAGGGTTTGGCGGGAGCTTTTCCGGTCGGGCGACTTTGATGCCACGATCCATGATGTCCGGAACGTGCCCTCGGACCTGCTTCGCGAAGGTTTCTTCGGCGAGGGGACGAGAATCGGCTATCGCAATCCCGAGATCGTTCGGCTCCTGGAGGCGCTGACTTTGGAGCTGACGCCGACCGGCCAGGATACGCTCTACGCCCGCATCAATGATATCCTCCGGCGCGATGTGCCGGTGACATTTCTGTTTCCGTACTTCGAGGCGTACGCCGCTCATCGCAAGGTCCGCGGCCTCCGAACACCAGACCGCGCGCACCCGATCGAGGCGATTCAGGAGGTGTGGATCGAGGATGGCCAGGTCGAGCCGTGATGATCCGCCGCCAGCACCCCCGGCCTTAGGGGGGTCTCCGCGTGAGCGGGCGAGACACGGCGCTCTCGGCGGAATCGCGATCATGGCGGATCGTCTTCCTCCAGCCAGACCTCCTCCATATGCCGGAAAGGCACCGCCCTCCAGGGACTCGAGAGTCCACGAACGCGTCGATGCGCCACGTGCATCTCGAAGTCGGGGAAGAGGGCGGTCATCGGCAGGTCCTGGCGAAGAATGGCCCCCAACTCGCCATATAGCGCATCCATCTCGTCTGGATCGATCGAGGAACGAGCACGCTCGATCAACGCGCTCGCGTTACCGTTCCGGTAGCCGAGGTACGATTCGCTTCCGAACTGCCGCTCCAGCGCTCGCGGCCAGGTCCCCACCTCGCCGATGATCGCCTCGAAATCGCCCGCTTCACGCCGCTCCCTGAGGACGGCCGGTTCCAGCGGCACGAGTTCCAGCGGCACGCCCAGGTCACGAAGCTGATCTTGAACGTGGATGGCCGCCGTCTGGAGAATCGCATCCTCCATGAGAACGAGCGCGGTGAAGGCCAGAGGCTCCCCTTCACGAATCCACGTGCCCCCGGCGTCCACGGTCCACCCCGCCTCAGCAAGGAGCCGCCGTGCAGCGGCCGTATCATGCGGCACAGGGTCGGGCCACTCCCCGCGCCAGTACTGCCGCTCGGTGAAGACGGACTCGATGATCGGCGTGTCTTCGGGAAGGTTGAGGACCTCGTAGAGCGCTCGTCGGTCTATCGCCATGGTTAGCGCGCGCCTCACCAGCCGGTCGGATAGCGGTCCCTCGCGGACGCTCCACAGGATGCCCATGAACACCCACGTGTCCTTGTTCCAGTAGGAACGGAATCGGGGATCTCCGGCCAGCTTCATCAGGTCAGCCCACTCCACATAGAGCGCTACGTCCACGTTCTCGCTCAGGAGCTCCACCAGTTGGTTCTCGCCAGAGAACTTGAGCACCACCCGCTCGATCGCCGGCGGGCCCAGGTAGAAGTCCGGATTCGCCTCCAGGTCCACCATCGTCCGGGGAGTGTGCCGGACGTAGCGGTAGGGTCCGTTCCCAACCGGTTTCAGCCAGAACTCCCATTCGAAGAAGCTCGCGGGATCGAGGTCTTCAAGCAGGTGTTTGGGTAACGGAATCCCCCTCCGCGTCCGAGCCAAAGGCGTCACGGTGCGGTGGTCGCTGGTTGCTATGTCCACGGTGTAGGTGCTGTCGTCCAATGCCGTCACGGAGAACGCGCCGGCGGGGAGCTGCGCCACATCAGGGTGCATCAGCAGATCGATCGTGAACGCGACGTCGTGAGCCGTGACCGGCACGCCGTCGTGCCATCGTACGTCGGTCCGCAGATGGATCGTCCAGTGACGGTAGTCGTCGGAGCGCTCCCAGCTCCTGATCAGCTGGCCCTCTATCTCTCCGGTCGGTCCCTCGCGCGCGAGTGGCAGGAAGATGAGCCACATCGGTTCATCGGCCTGTGCGGGCCCGAAGAGCCATTCATCGGAGCCCGGGACATGGACGATCAGGGTGGATTCTCTCGGGGCACGCGTGCCGTCCGCCCCGACACAGGCGAAGCCGACGATCCCGAGCAGGACGAGCGAAAGCAGCTGATAGCCGAGCCCTTTCATCGCCTTCCCAAGCTCAGCTGCGGGCTTCCGGAAGCCTGCCTCGTGCAGCTGGTCTCGGATCACGGCCGCGGTCGGGAACTGGAAGGATGGGTCCCTCAGCGCTCCCGCGAGGGCCCAGTGCAGACGCGCCGCGGGCGCGACCCCCTCGGCCGGCGCGAGCTGGTCGACGATCATGAAGCGCCCTCCGGCATTGAGACTTTCCCGGATTCTCCGGAACAGCGGAGCACCATAGATGTTGACATCGCACTCGAGGACCATGCCGAAGCCTGAAGGGAGTTCGTCTTCGAGAAAGTCCGCCCCGTGATACGTGATGCGGTCCGCGACTGCATGCTCGGCCGCGATCTCGCGTCCGGCCTCGCAGACGTTGGGGATATCCACGACGGTTGCACGGAGCCGAGGATATCGACGAAGAAGGGCCAGGGACACCACGCCCGAACCGCCTCCCAGGTCCATCAGGCTGTTCACTCCATCGAGATCCAGGCACTCCACCAACTCATCGGCCAGAGCTTGGTGGAGCTCGTAGAGCATACGGGTAAACCGGCGTGCCCTATCCGCATCCTCCGCCATCCGATCCACGTACATTCGAGGCGTGAACCCGATGGCTTCCCAGGCCGACCGAGGCTCTCGCAGGCTGAGTGGAAGATGGCAAAGACCCGGTAGCATCTCTCTCGCTTCACTAGCCAGCAAAGCCCAGGAATCCCGGCTGTAGACGCCCAGGATCGCCGAACGCGCCGTCGGCGAGGGGGAGAAACCATCGGG
>JARRMU010000155.1:0-9055 GCA_037385645.1 Gemmatimonadales bacterium | reverse complement strand
GTCACCATCGCCACATCGGTCTTAAACCCGCTTGGATACCTCGGCAGCACCAACCACTCGTACGAGGTGTCTATAGGGCCAGCCTCGTTGGTGGCAAAGCGATTGGTGAGGAATCCGTAAATCAATACCGTGCCATCAAACACACCCGCCCAGTTCTCTTCGGCACCTGTGTTGGGGTCGTCCGGATCGACGTACCAGAACGGACCCAGGTTGTCCAGATCCGGGCTGGCAACTGCCCCTTCGTCTGGAGGCAGCCGGACGGCGAAGGATCCGTAGCCACCGAGTCCGTCCTGAGTCAGCGCATCCCGCACGTCGATTTCAAAGTCAGCCCAAGACTCGCCTTCCCCGAAGTTGGGGTCGAAACCGGAAAGTTCCGCGCACTCGAAGATATTGCGCGTCAGATAAGCGCCCGTGTCTTCCGTCGCCTGCTTTGAAAGCGTTCCGGCCCACGACGCGAAATCAGGGTTCAAGACCGCTTCGGAGAGATCATCCGAGCCGTCGGCGGGACGGCCGTTGAACGCCACGGAGATCGCAGCCGCACCCTGAAACGCGGCAGCAGCGGAGATGGTGCCGTCATCCAGACCGAGGAGGTCGCCGAAGTCGTTCTTGGCTTGTCCCTGGAACACGTCGCCGATCGCGCCCGCGACGAGATCACAAGCCGTCGGGTCCCCCTTGTCCGGCTTGAAGGAGGGCTCGGTTGGGACACCACTGCGACCGCCCGGGTCGTCTGAGCATGCGCCCGCCAGCAGGCCTACCGCACACGCCAGGACCAGCAATCGATCTGACTTCATAGGTTTCGTTCTCCTTTGGAGCGAATGGTTTCCTAGCCTAAGTCCTTTTTTATCTTGAGGATATCGTATCCTCCCCAAGAAACTACGGTCCGCACGAATCGAAGACAATAGCGCAAAACTTGGGTGCTGGCTATCCCCTTTACACGACGCTTACACGGGATGCAGGGAATCCTCGACACGCGTTGGGAGGAGAGGATGGGTTGTAGATGGCACCTCGCTACGTCTAGCCGCCCGCCTGACCGACCAGAGACTGGAAGCCTGGTTGCTGGCGCAGCTCCTCCAAGTACCAAGTCTGATCCTCCGCGAGGGATTCTGTCTCCGTCGGGTTCGCGGCCAGGTAGAGGCCGAGGAGACGCAACGCCTCCTCGTAGTCACCAAGCCACGTGTGAACCTCCGATTCCGTGTACGCGAGTTCTCGTACCGGATCGACATCAGCCCCCGGGCGCGCACGACTCGCAACGGCACGGGCGCTGTCTGCGAGCCCGGCTCGCGCTAGCGCCATAGCTACCCACATCTGGCCGTCCGCCTTGTTGAACTCCTTCACCGGTTCCGGGCTGAGCTCGACATACGTGTCGAGCACTTGCCAGGCCTTGTCGATGTCGGGATCCTGGCCGGGCAGGACCATGACCATGATCTGGCACTCGGCGAATCGGAAATCATCGGGAAACCTGCGCCGGCCCTCCTCGCACCACCTCTCGGCTTCGATGTCGTCCTGCAGATCGAGCGAAGAGATGAACAGCCGCCAGACCGTCAGGTTTGCGCTTTCCAGGTACTTGTCTGCCTCATAGGATCTCAGCGCCGCCAGCTTCGCCCCAGCGATGTCGCCTTTGTTCGCTGACAGATGCGCGAGCGCCGCCCACGCCGTCGCCCGACCCGGATCTGCAGCGACCGCGGCCCGGAGGTCGGCCTCAGCCTCGTCGCGGAGAGCCTCCGCCTCGTCCGGGTTCGGGGCGAGGTTGAAGAGGTACTGGAAGTAGCGCAGAGTCCCCCGGAGTTCTCTGGCGCTCGGGTCCTGGGGCGCCATGAGCAACGCGCGATTCGCCTGCTCCAGTCCCCGTTCAATCCAATCGGCATAGTGCGACCGATCAAATCCGCCGAGGCGCGCCTGGTAGAAGCCGAGCCAGCCACGATCGGCGATCGGACGAACCCACTCCTCGTCCATGCGCTCGGCGGTCTCGAGCACTGAATCGGCCCGCACGAGCTCGGCGGAAGCGGCCTCGAACTCGCCTGCCGCTCCGAGCGCCTGCGCGTCGGTGGCCATTTGCTGGGCTTTCTTCACCGTCTCCCACGCGTCGGTGCTCGCCGTTCCGGCCGCCACCTGCAACATGCCGATCTCCTCGCCCACCCGTTCGCGCAGAAACAGGGAGAGTTCGCGAGAAATATCGTCCAGAAGATCCAGCAGCTCGTCCCGCGGCCGCTCCAGCCGGCGACTGCCAACCTGTTCGCCGGTGGCGGCATCCACCATCTGGACCGTGACCCGGTAGCCTTCACCGGACTCGGCGACCGTCCCCTCCACGAGAGTGCCTACTTGCAGCGTATTAGAGATGCTGTCCAGCGACGCGTCCGTGCCGCGGAACAGCTGGGAGCCGTTTCGCGACACCACGCTGAGGGCATCTATCTCACTGAGCTCGTCGATCAGGGTTTCCGTAACGCCATCTGCCAGATACGCCAGATCGCCCTCGGGACTGCGGTCTTCGAAGTACATCACCGCAATACGGCGCGGATCCTCGGTGGGAGATAGCTGCTCGAGCCCGGCCAGGCGCATGCGCTCCCGTTCCTGTTCCGCCAGGTCGGCTCGGGCCACGTACACGGCGGTCAGGACCGCCAGAACCACGAGCGTGGCATGGATCGACAGCTCTCGGCGGGAGGTCTCCTGCCGGCCCTTCTCGCCGTGGTACCAGGCAAAGGTGAGGCTACCGAGGATGCCGAACAGGTAAATGACCAACGCCACCGGATAGGCGACGGACGGTAGGATCTGGTAGGAGATGAGCTGGTCGACACCCTCCATGGCCGCGAACCCGGTGATCAGGTAGGCACCCATGTAGGCGAGCAGCCGTCGCTCGCGAATCTCTCTCATCAGCGCCATGGAGGAACCGTCAGGGCTGAGTACCTGGGATGCGTACCGCTGTCAGCTCGTAGCCGCTGGGCATCGTCCTGGTCACGCGGGGATGATGGACGCAGGTGCCTACCGTGTCAACCTGATCAGGGCAAACTAGTTACCGCCCCACCGCTTAGCCACCCACCACCGCGGCTGCGCCCGAGTCCCGCGACGGACGTGCCTATGTCTGTCTCTCATCTCCAGCCCGGAGCGATCTCCGCCACGAACTCATCGAACGAGCGGGGCGGGCGCCCGAGAAGCCGGGTCACGACCTCGACCTCCTCCTCGCTCGCCTTCAGGCCGTGCTCCTGGAAGTAGGCGAACATGACGCAGAGATCGTGTACCAGCCACTCCGGCATCATGGAGCGCGCGTCTTCGGCCCAGGCATCCAGATCATCTCCGCCATAGGCCACCTTGCGGCCCAGGTGCCGGGCCCAGACGGCAGCGCACCCCTCACCGGTCAGGATGTCCGGGCCGACGAGCGGGTAATCCCGCCCTTCGTGCCCGTCCTCGAGCAGGGTAGTGGCCGCCGCGTCCCCGATGTCGCGCACGTCGACACGGCTACAGCCCACGCCGCCGATCGGAGCCGCGTACACGCCGTACCGGGTGATGGGCTCCTCCAGCCCCAGGTCGTTCTGGAAGAAGTTGTTCGGCGACAAAACGGTGTATGGAATCCCCGAGGATCGTAGACCCTCGATGATGTCGAGCTTCGTCTTGAAGTGGGGGACGTGAGGAGCATCCGCCGCTCGGTGCACGGACTGGAAGACGATGTGGCGAACACCGGACGATTGGGCCGCTCGTACGGCGCTCATCCCCAGCTCGGTCTCGTTCTCCGCCAGGGGCGTGAGCAGGTAGACTTTCGAGACCCGGTCGAACGCCGAGCTCAACGTTTCGGGCGATTCGAGCGAGCCGGCCACGTACTCCGCCCCCGAGCGCGCACCGAGCGTCCGTGTCATGACGCGGACCTTGGCGCCCCTGTCGGTCAGCGCCCGAACAACCTGCGTTCCGACCGTCCCTCTCGCCGCGCGGAGCCTGTTTCATGGACACCGGAACGCAGCGTCCTGCCTATCCAGCCTCCCCGGGCTCGATCTACTCGGCCCGGTACTTCACCTCGCCGCCCACGATCGTGTAGAGGACGCGCGCCTCGAGGATCTCCGCTTCCGGCACCTCGAGGATGTCCTTGGAGAGAACGACGATGTCCGCGTACTTCCCCGGAGAGAGCGTCCCCTTCCGGTCCTCTTCGAACGCGGCGTAGGCGTTGTTGATCGTATAGGTCCGAAGCGCCTCGAGTCGGCTCAGCCGTTGATCCTCCTGCCCGGCGAAGAACACGGAGCCGTCCGGCAGCCGGCGCGCGACCGCGCAGTAGTAGCTGGCGATCGGATCCACGTCCTCGACGGGGGCGTCCGTTCCGTTGGTGACCACGGCTCCGGACTCGGCGAACGCCCGCCACATGTACCCGTCGGACGCCGCCCGCTCGAGACCCAGCCGCTCCGGCACCCAGGGGGCGTCCGAGCAGGCGTGGATGGCCTGCATGGCCGGGATCACCCCGAGCTCCGCGAAGCGGGGCAGATCGTCCGGGTGCACGTGCTGAGCGTGCTCGATCCGCCAGCGGAGATCGGCGTCGGCATCCGCAGCGCGGCCTTCCGAGTACGCCGCCTCGTAGATGTCGAGGATCTCCCGGTTCGCCCGATCGCCGATGGCATGCGTGTTCAGCTGGTAGCCGTGCTGGAGCGCCAGTTCCGCTGTGCGGCGTATCTCATCGAGTGGCTCGAGCACGAGCCCGTCGGTCTCCGGCATGTCGGCGTAGGGCTCGAGCAGCCACGCACCGTGCGACCCCAGCGCGCCGTCCACCTGTCGCTTGATGGCGCGCACGGTCAGGTAGCCGTCCGCGTGATCGACCATCCGGTACTCCGCCAGGTGGCGGGCCAGTTCCTCGTTCGAGGTCCGAACCATCACGTAGAGGCGGACCGGCATCTCGCCCTCCTCCGCCAGCCCCCGGAAGAAGTCGACGAGCCGGAAGTCCGAGCCGGCATCCTGGAAGGATGTGACACCCTTCGAGAGCAGCTCGTCGAACGCGAGCTTCGCGGCCAGACGCTCCTCGGCCACCTGTTCGTCCAACGTGCGCGCGGCGCGGTGTCGAGCCATCACGGCGGACACCAGCCGCTGCGCGGTCTCTCTCAAGAGACCTGTCGGGTTGCCTTCCTCGTCGCGGACGATCGTGCCGCCCGGAGGGTCGGGCGTGTCCCGATCGATCCCCGCCAGCTCCAGCGCCTTCGCGTTCGCGAACGCGGCGTGCCCGCTCGCGTGGCCCAGCAGGACCGGGTTCTCCGGCGAGACCGCGCTCAGCCCCGTGTGGATCGGCACCTCGTCCACGGTCGGCTCGTCCACCGATTCCCACTTCTCCTGGTGCCAGCCGCGACCCCGGATCCATTCGCCGGGCGCCGCATCCCGGGCGGCGGACTCCACCATGCCGACGATCTCGTCCCAGCCGGCCACGCGTGTCAGGTCGAGGATGAGTCGGGAGGTGCCGAGGCTCATGAAGTGGCCGTGCCCCTCGATGAAGCCGGGGATGGCGAGGTGGCCGTCGAGGTCGATAACCTCCGTGTTCCGACCGACGAACGCCTCGATCTCCCGATCACCGCCGACGGCCAGGATCCGCCCGGCCGCCGCCGCCAGCGAGGTCGCCTCCGGCCGTCCCTCGTCCAGCGTGACGATGCGGCCGTTCCGGAGGACGAGCTCCGCCGGGCCGGCCTGCCCTTCCCTCAGACCCTGGGCCTCGCCGACGCCGAGGCCGGAGAGCACCATCAGCGCCACGGCAAAGGCCATCGCGGTACGGCGAAGTGCGATGGTCCTGCACTCATGAGCGTCCACTGTCCTGTCTTCCCTCGTTCCCATCTGGCGGGGTTTCGCTCACCGTGAACGGAAGCCACCTTCGATGATCAGCGAATGAAGCGGGAGGTCTGAAGATAGCGGAAGAGAGTGTTCGTATCGAGATGTGGAACGGGATCGCTATCGTCCACATGGCGCGGCCGCCGGTCAACGCGATCGACATCGATCTCGCGGGCGATCTGGTTGAGGCGCTGACCCGCCTCGAGTCCGATCCGGCCGCTCGCGCGGTCGTGCTCGCCGGGGAGGCGGGATGTTTCTCTGCCGGCCTCGATCTCAAGCTTCTTCCGAGTTACGACAGGGAGCAGCAGCGGGAGCTCCTCCTCACCTTCGGTCGAGCCCTGCTCCGTCTCTACGGTTTTCCTCGTCCCGTCGTCGGAGCGATCGACGGCCACGCCATCGCCGGGGGGTTCATACTCGCGATCGCCTGCGACTATCGGATCGGAAGACGGGGCGATTACGAGTTCGGCCTCACGGAGGTCCGGGTCGGCATTCCCTTCCCTTACGCGCCGCTGGAGCTGGTGCGTGCCGAGCTCGGCCGCGAGGTCACCCGCCGCCTCGTGCTTACGGCGCGCACGGCGGGCCCCGAGGAGGCGCTCGGGTGGGGAGCGCTGGATGAGCTGCACGTGACGGGCGAGGTCGATGCGCGAGCCCTCGAAGTGGCCAGAGAGCTCGCGGCCCTTCCTCCGGACACGTATCGGCGGACCAAGCGTTTGCTGCGGGAGCGCGTGATCTCCCGAATGGAGGATGCGGTGGAGCGTCAGCTTGACCCCGCTCTCTCGACGTGGCTGACGCCCGAGGCCGCGCCGGCGGCGGCGCGTATGCTCGAGAAGGACTGAGAGCCCGACTGTGGACAACCCGGCCCTCACCTTCGCGATCGCGCTGGCCGCCGGCATCGCGGCTCAATCCGTGGCCCGGCACCTCCGCATCCCCGGCATCGTCCTGCTCCTGGGGGTCGGAATCCTCCTCGGACCCGACGTCGCGAACATCGTGCGGCCGGAGACGCTCGGTCACGGCCTGGATGAGATCGTGGGCCTCGCGGTCGCCGTCGTCCTTTTCGAGGGCGGCCTCAATCTCCGCTGGCAGCGGCTCCGGGCCGAGGCCTGGACGATCCGCCGCCTCATCACGATCGGCGGGGCCATCACCGCCGGCGGGGGGGCGGCCGCCGCCATACTGATCATGGGGTGGGACTGGCGTCCGGCCGCGCTGTTCGGATCGATCGTCACCGTCACGGGCCCGACCGTGATCACCCCTCTGCTCAGGCGGATCCGCGTCAAGAGGAACCTGCAGACGATCCTCGAAGCCGAGGCCGTACTGATCGACCCGATCGGCGCCGTCCTGGCCGTGGTACTGCTCGAGTTCGTCCTCGCGACGACGACGATGTCCGCCGCCGCCAGCCTGCTCGGTCTCCCGATCCGGCTCGCCGCCGGTACCGCGATGGGCGTGGCGAGCGGGCTCCTCCTCGGCCGGCTTCTCCGCTCGGAGAGGATGGTCCCGGAGGGCTACGAGAACATCTTTACGCTTGCCATGGTCCTGGCGCTGTTCGAGGTGAGCAACGCGATCCTGCCGGAGAGTGGGATCATGGCGGCCGCCGTCGCCGGCCTGGTGGTCGGCAACATGCGCACGCGGGTGCAGGCCGAGCTGAAGGAGTTCAAGGAGCAGCTGACCGTCTTGCTCGTCGGGCTTCTCTTCGTGCTTCTGGCGGCCGACGTTCGCGTCGCACAGGTCGTCAGCCTCGGGTGGCCCGGCGCGCTTACGGTGCTGGCACTCATGCTGCTCGTCCGACCCGCCGACGTAGCGGTGAGCACGGCCGGTTCGGATCTGACCCTGAACGACCGGCTGTTTCTCTCCTGGATGGCGCCCCGCGGCATCGTGGCGGCGGCGATCGCTTCGCTGTTCGCCCGCAGACTGGTGACGGAGGGCATCCCCGGCGGAAACGAGCTGCTGGCGTTGGTTTTTCTCGTCATCGCGGCTACGGTCGTCCTCCAGGGCGGTACCACAGGCATCGTGGCATCCGCCCTGGGCGTCCGGAGACCTCTGCAGGGCTGGGCGATCCTGGGGGCTAACGCGCTGGGACGGGCCCTCGCCTGGTCGCTGGAGCGGGGGGACGAGGCGGTCGTCATGGTCGATCGGAACGCGGCCGAGGCGCAGGCGGCGCAGAGGGAAGGACACCACGTCGTGTACGGAGACGCAAGTCAGGAGCGCACGCTGCTCCAGGCCGCTGTCGAGTCGAAGCGCGGTATCGTGGGCGTGACGCCCAGTGACAGCATGAACTTGCTTCTCGCGCGACGGGCCGTCGACATGACACGCGTGCCGGCCTCGTACGTGGCGGTCGACAGACGGACCGAGACCGTCACGGCCGCCCAGGTCAGCGAAGAAGGCTCACGGGTCCTGTTCGGCCGCGAAGTGGACATCGAAGAGTTGATTCACCTGTTTCTGCACGGCAGCGCCTGCGTGGAGCGCTGGAGACGGGAAGGCGGCCAGCCCGGCGGGATCGCATCCACCGCTTTGAAGCCGCCGGGGGTTCCGCTGGTTCTGGAGCGGAACGGCAAGACGCAGCCCGTGGACGAGCAGTCGGAATTCAAGACGGGTGACGTGCTCTGTCTGGCCCTGCCGGTCAAAGACGAGGCGACGCGAGTTCGCCTCCGGGAGGAGGGCTGGGTGCCCGTGGAGACCGACGGGCGCTACCCCTCCCGGCGGTAGAAACCGACCCCCTGACGAGAGCGTAGTACCTTGCAACGGCGCAGAGGAGAGGCCGGCGTGAGCAGCGAAGGACAGGGCATCGAACGGATCCGCATCCCGAACCGGGTGGCCAACTCTCCGGTCGCCCTTCCCGACATCATGATGGCCGCCCCTTTCCTGTCCCGACTGCTGCTCGGCGCCTCCGTGCCGGGACTCGCCCTTCAGGCGGCGGCGTTCGGCGCCTACGCCGGGAGCGCCGCGAAGGACTGGATCCGGCGGCTCGGCGTCCGGAAGATCGAGTTCCTGGCCGTCTACGGTGCTGACGTCACTCACCTCCCTGCGATGTCCCTCGAAGCCCGAAGGGCCGAGATCGCCATCTTCACCCGCAAGTTGAACGACGTCTACCGGCCCATGAGGGTACCTCGAGCCGAGTTGGCCGAGCAGGTGAACGAGGCTCTCACCCGGTACATCGCGGGCATCACCGGACAGCGCGTCGAGACCAGCGATTCGATTCGCAGCTTCATGCTGGCGCAGCTTCTCTTCCCCTTCGCCCTCGGAGGGTGCGACTTCATCTCGGGAGACGTGGCGATCTTCCGCG
>JARRMU010000154.1:0-5259 GCA_037385645.1 Gemmatimonadales bacterium | reverse complement strand
GTGACGGAAGCTACCGCCGAGGGATCCGGTGCCGGTGGCGGCGAAGCCGGTCCGGGACCAGTCGGGGCCTGGGAATCACTGCACGAGACGGCCCCAATGGCCGCGAGTAGACAGAGATATGTTCGGACCCTGCGGGGGGAGCGTCGACCCTTCCGGTTCCCGACGTTGACTCGTTCCCGTTCCAGGTTGCTGGTGATACTGCTCATGCTCAACTCACCTTCTTGACTGCCTTGACTACCGAAAGACCGGGACGCCCCTTGGGAGCCACGCCGATCTAACGCGCAAGGTCTGACGACCCCGCTCTACTGCCACTGTCGTACGCGAGGGGACCGGCGAACGCGCCGATGCGCTGCCAATCGGCGTCTCGGTCCTCTGCAACGCCCCTAGGGAACGCAACCTCTGTGCCGTCAGGCGTAGGTCGAAACGGAGGCTTGATCACGCTCCAGCGGCAGGTCGTCGTTTGCTGGTGGCAGGTCGTAGATGGGCGATGGAAGACCATGCAGGACGGGGAACTACAGCAACTTCAGAGTGGGCAGGTCCTGCTTGCCGGCTTCGGGAGCCGGGGAGGGGAGAATCGCCCCCTCCTCACAGGCGATTGTGTCAGCGCCGGGTCAAGGGGCGGGACTTGACCCGCCGCCGCCACGCTACTCAGAGAGCGTGAGTGCGGCTTTTGGTGTCTGACGACCATCTTCGTGCGCCACGGTTCCGCCGGCGCTCGCGACGAACGCCGGTCAGGTCACGGAGAAGTCGATCGATTGGGCCAGCCACACGGCAGTCGTCTTGTCACGGTTCATCGCGGGTCGGAACTGCATCTTGGCGGCGACCTTCTTGGCGGCTTCATCCAACTGCTCGTAGCCGCTGGACTCGGCGAGAACCGTGCGCTGGACCTGCCCCACCTCGTCGATGTAGAGCCACAGCAGTACGGTACCGCCTACTCCGGCCTGTTTGAGCATCGCCGGATAGGTGCTCTTCAGGAAGGAGAGCACTTCCTCCTTGTTCCGCAGCTCCGGCGCCTGCGTGTACGGAATGAAGGAGGGGCGATCCGCCACGTTGGCCGTGGCAGGTGGCGGCGGCAGGTTCTCGACCGGATTGCTCTCGAACGTCGTCGGAGCGATCGTCACGTCCTCCTCGATCTCGGCGGCCGCCACTCGTGGAGTAGCGGGTCTGGCGATCTGATCGGGGGGCGGCGGGATTTTCACCTCGGGTGGCAGCTCGATCGCCGCCAGCTCGGTCACGGCCGCCCCCAGATCTTTCGCCTGCATTCTGGGAAAGAGCTCGAACAGGGCGAAGTGCGCCGCCACGGCGGCGGCCATCCCGATCGCCACGGTGCTGCGGAAGGATTCCTTGAATCTCTCGTTGGCGGTCCCGGTGCTCATCATCCCCCCCTCGTCCCATCTTCATCACACCTCTCCGGACCATCCCCCTACTCTAGGTAGGACAGCGAAGGTGTGCGCAGGGTTGCAGAACGATTGGCGCGCGGCGTCGACTTCCGAAATCCGCGGCCGGCCGGCCGGTCAGAAGGCGGTCAGGTACGCTCGAGCCGCGAGGAGCTCGGGACGCTCCGTGTCGGCTTTTTCCATGAGCTCGGTCAGGTCGGAGTAGTATCGGCGAGCGCCGTCCGCGTCACCGGCAAGCTCGGCGGCGCGAGCCGCGCCGTAGAGGCTTCGAGCCCTGTTTGGCGCGGCGGAGAGCGAAGACTTGAACGCGGCCAGGGCGTCATCCGCCCGACCCAGTTCCAGCAGCAGCTCTCCCTCCAGCTCGGCCGCGGGCAGGATGCGGCCGGCGGTGTTCGAAAGATCCTCCGTCCGCTCCTCGAGCTCGCTGGCGGCCGCCGCCAGTCGAACCGCCTCGTCCTCGTCGCCCTGCGCCAGGGCCGTCCAGGCCGCCGCGGCCAAACGCAGAATCTCGACCTCGGCCGCCGCCCAGACAGCGATCGCCTGGCCCTTGGCGGCAAAGGCGTCGCGGCTCTCGCCCATGGCTTTCAGCTCTGCCCGAGCTGCCTCGACGTCCCCTGACCGGGCGGCCCCGAGGGCACGCGCGAATCGGCACACGGCTTCGGCCGGACGGTCGTAGGAGATGCGGACGATCTCCAGGCTTCTCGCCGCCTCCCAGTCACCTCGCTCCAGGACGTAGCGCGCCGGGATCAGGGCAAGCTCGTAGCGGTCCGACCAGCCCCTGGCCTCCTCCACCAGCTTCAAGGCCTCTTCGTCGCGGCCCTGCTGCAGGTAGGCGTAGACGAGGTACTCGGCGGCATGCGCCCCGCGGCCCAACTCCATCACACTCAAGTTGGATGCGATCGTCTCATCCCACATCCCCAACCGGGTGAAGATGTGGGAGGGCATGTGGCGCGCGTGAGCGGAGGCCGGCGCGATCGCCGCGTATCGACGGGCGGCATCCAGCCCCAGCTCTGCCAGGGCCGGCGTGTCGTAGGCGTGGATGATGTAGTGCGTGATGCCCGGATGATCGGGGTGGTCCGCCAGCAGGGCCTCCAAGATCTCCGCGGCCTCCCTCTGAGACGCGAAGGTCGTGTCATCCGCCGGGGCGACCGCGATCAGCGACAGCGCATAGAAGATGTGCGCCTCGGCGTCATCCGGGTGGCCGTCTCGGAGCGCCTCCATTCGAGCGCTGTAGCGAGCGATGCGCGCATCGTGATCCAGCGTTTCGTAATCGGCATAATACTCGCCGATCGCTGAAATGTAGGCCATCTCTCGTGTCGTGGGAGCGCCGATCTCGGCGGCACGGCGAGCCGCCGCTGAGCCGGACGCGAGCGCACTCCGGCCCGGCGGGGTCCACAGCGGATGGAGGTAGGTCATGGCTATCCCCCACTGCGCCATCGCGCAGCCCGGATCGGCGAGCGACGCCATCTCGAAGCTGCGACGGGCCTGACCGTAGCCGAAGGAATGAAGCTGAGCGATCCCACGGTCGAAGTGAGCCGTGGCCGCCTCGTTGCAGCTGACAGGGAAGTCCACGTGGCCGAGTTGGGCGACCGGTTGGCCCAGCATGGGTCCCGCCATGGCAAACGGGGCCAGAGAGACCAGCATGCGGCTGAGCATGGCGGCCGTCGTCGCCCGCTGGAGCCTCGGTTCATTCATCCGTGCCTCCCGCTCGGAACCGAGCCTCATCCATCCCCCTTATTGTGTTCCGGTCATTCCGCGTCCGCGTCCGCATCCGCGGTAACGGGAGCCCGTTGCGGCCCTTTCTCCCAGTCCTGCACGCTCGAGATGTCCGGCACGCCCCAGTCGCCGCCGCTCCAGCCGTCGAAACCCTCCCAGCTGAAGGCCCAGAAGCCGGTCGCCATGTCGCTGATCACGATCAGGCCGTCCGCGTTTCGGACGTCCACGCCGAACGCCCCGTTGCAGACGTTGTCGCTGCAGAAACCGACCTTGTGGGGTCCGTCGTACGTGTCGAACGACGCGACCGTATGGGGGTTGCGGGGGTCGCGCATGTTGAAGATCTGGAGCCCGTCCTCGTACGCCGAGACGAACACATACGGCCAGCGCACCTCGTGGTTGTGTGAGAGGTTCTTCCAGTTGGCCGTCCAGGCGGAGATCGGCAGGCTAACCGTCGCCACCTCACCATCGAGCGCGGGCTGGAGATCGAAGAGCCGAAGCGGCGCGTACTGGTACTCGGTCTCGGTCACGATGTAGCGGCCATCAGGCGTCGGCGTGATCGTGTGGCCCCAGGTGACGCCGGGGACGCCCGTGACCGTGGCGAGAAGCTCGGGCGCGTCCAGGTTCGTGATGTCCATCACGTAGTATCCGCCGGCCCCGCCTCCGTAGAACCGGTCGCTCCCGCTCTCCGGGTGGAAAGCGACGTAGAAGTCGTGCCACCCGGCAAATCCGAGTGCCCCTCCGAGCGCCGTCTCGGGCACCCGAAGCTGCGCCACCAAACCTTGGTCCTCGGCGCCATCGAGGAATCGGGCCACGTCGTAGACGTTGGCGTGATCTCCACGCGTCGTCGTAAACAGCAGCGGACGGCCGTCGGAGTGCTTGTACATGAAGATGTTGTGAAAGCCGATCAGCTCCGCCGGATAACGGATCCGCCCCACCTCCTTCACCTTGGAGGGGTCGGGCAGCCCGGTCACATCGAAAACGATCGCGCCGAGATCCTCGTCCGGTGCGCCCTGCTGGAACTGGAATGCCTGGACCAGATAGTAGCGACCGTCGTGCTTGAAGTACTTCGAATCGGTCGCGCGCCCGCGATGAAGATCGGCGTTCTCTATCCGCCACGTGAGCAGGATCTTCGGATCGCGCGGGTCGGCGAGGTCAATCACGGTGAAGCCGAAATCCTCTCTCCGCGAGACGTACGCGAAGGGACGGGCCAGCTCCTGCTCGATCTCCAGGTCCGAGACCGTCGTCGGTCCGCCGAGAGGCAGATGGGCCAGCACCCTCAGGTTCGGGGTCCCGCGCGTCTCGACCGTCTGCTGAGCCTCGAGATCCCCCGTGAGCGGCGAGCCGAGGCCTAGCAGGCCAAGCCCGAGGGAGAGAGCACCTACCGAGCCTACCCGCGACACGCGATCAGTCATCCTCCTCCACCCTGGAGGTGTCCGGCAGGCCGGTCACGTCCACGACGACCGCGCCGACGTCGGCGTCCGGACTTCCCTGTGCGAACTGCAGGGACTGCACCAGATAGTAGCGGCCGTCGTGCTTGAAGTACTTGGGGTCCATGCCGCCGTAGCCACGGTGCAAAGCGGGATTCTCGATCCTCCACCGATAGATCACGCGCGGCCGTTCGGGGTCGGCGAGGCTGAGGAGATCGAAACCCGCCTCGCCGAAGGCGCGGCTCAGGTAGGCGTAAGGCCTGGAGAGCTCCTGCTCGATCTCGACGTCCGTGACACCGAAGCCTCCGCCGAGCGGAAGGTGCGCCACGACCTCGACGTTCGCGCTGCCTCTCCGAGCTACGGCGTCCACCTCGACGTCCTGCCCCCGGGCTTCCGACGCGCCTGCGGCCGCGAGACACGCCGCGGCGACGGCGAGCCCCCGAAACAACTCACGCGGGCGCTCCGAGTCCGCCTGCCCGGCATCAGTTGCTGGCTTGGAGCTCGGTCCGCTCGCCCTGTTCGGGTCCGTTCTCCCAGTCCTGGACGCTGGAGATGTTCGGCATCCCCCAGTCGTGCCCGTTCCACCCCTCGAAGCCCTCCCACTTGAAGGTCCAGAACCCGGTCGACATGTCGCTGATCACGATCAGCCCGTCGGCGTTGCGAACGTCCACGCCGAACGCCCCGTTGCACACCTTGTCCGAGCACATGCCGACGGCGTG
>JARRMU010000153.1:0-9941 GCA_037385645.1 Gemmatimonadales bacterium | reverse complement strand
TCCGCCGCCCAGGAGATGGACAGCGCGGCCGCCGGCGAGGAACCCACGCCCCCAGGGATCACGGCGCAGGAGGCCATCGATGCTTTCTACGCCGCCACCCGCGGGCCCGATCAGCCCCTTCCGTTCAACCACCGATTCCACGCAGGAGAGCTCCAGATCGAGTGCCTGTACTGTCACAGCGGCACGGACGTCTCGCAGACCGGCATCATGCCCCCCGTCGAGATCTGCATGGGCTGTCATCGCGTGGCCGGCGAGGGGCTCGAGCCGATCGACGCGCTTCGCGGCTACTGGGAGAGCGGTACTCCGATCGAGTGGGAGTGGATCTACAAGCTGCCTGAATACGTTCAGTTCAAGCACGCCGCCCACGTTCGAAACAACGTGGACTGCACAGAGTGCCACGGCCCGGTGAAGGAGACGGACCGACTGTATCAGTGGTCGCCTCTCACGATGGGATGGTGCCTCGAGTGTCACCGCGACACTCCTGCCGAGACCGACGTGGCCACCGACTACACCCTGACCCAGCGCTACCCGCCGCCACCGATGCCGGAGGGCCGCCAACCGAAGGGCCTCTATCCCACGCAGATCAGCTCGGAATACGGCGCCTGGCGCGGTCCGATCGACTGCCTGGCCTGCCACTACTGAGCCGACGAGATGTCCGATAATCCTGCGCCGCCAGGCCCCTTGCGAACCGCGCCTAGCGTGAGCAGTTGTGGCTGCGGCGGGGCCGGCGGAGCGAGCTCCTGCTGCGGCCCCGAAGGGGAAGCGGTCGGGCTGGGCGCCACGTCGCGCAGAGACTTCTTGAAGATCGTCGGAGTCACCGGAGCCGGGGCCGCGGTCGCATGCGGCCCTCCCGACTACGGCGACACACTCATCCCGCTGCTCGTGCAGGAGGAGGAGCGGGTTCCGGGGATCGCGGACGTGTACGCGACCGCGATCGTCTCCGGCCCGGAGCCGCTCGGCCTCCACGCGTATTTGCGCGAGGGCCGCGTGATCAAGCTCGAAGGCAATCCGGAGGCTCCCAACCGCGGCCGCCTTTCAGCCCTGGCCCAGTCCACCCTCCAAGATCTCTACGACCCGGATCGCGTTCCGGGCCCGCGCAAGACGTTGGAGAACGGTGCCCCAGGCGTCGATCCCGCGGCGGCGTTTGCGGGGGCGGCATGGGAGGAGGGCATCGCGGCGGCGGGAGCCGCGATTCAGGGTGGAGGCGTCGTTCTGCTGACGGGCTCCGGGCCGACGGCGCGAGACCGCTTCTTTGAAGAGTGGGCGACGGCGGTCGGGGCCGAGCATGTACGCTGGGAGCCCCTCGGGCACGGGGTCGCCCGCTCGGCGGGCGAGATCGCGTTCGGCCGGGCCGAGGTGCCGAGCTACGAGCTCGACCGCGCCGACCAGATCGTCTGCTTCGGCGCCGACTTCCTCGGCACCTGGCTCTCGCCGGTGCAGATGGCCGCCCGGTTCGCCGCGGCCCGAGACGTGGACGGCGGCCGTCACGCCAAGCTGACCTTCGTGGCACCGCGACTGTCGGTGAGCGGCCTCCAGGCGGACGAATGGATCTCCTGCCGCTCGGGGACCGAGGGAGCCGCGGCGCTGGCCGTGGCGGCGGTGGTGGCCGAGCGGCGGGGCGGCGCGGGCGAGCTGGCGGGCCTCCTGTCCCGGTACTCGCCGGAGGCCGTGGCGGAGTCGGCGGGCCTTCCGGCCGAGCAGATTCGACGCCTGGGCGAGGAGTTGGCCGCTGCCTCGGCGCCGATCGCGATCCCGCCCGGCTTCGAGGGCCAGAGTGCGGAGGCCGTCCAGGCACACCTCGCCGTCGCGATCCTGAACCATCTGCTCGGCGCGATCGGCGATCGGGTCCGATTCGGGAGCGCACCTCGGAGCGGCCGCGTGGCCTCGCTGGGGGAGATGGCCGACCTGATCGCACGCATGCGCTCGGGCGCCGTTCGAACCGTGATCGTGGCCGATACGAACCCGGCGTTCACCGTGCCGCAGGCGCTCGGCTTCGCGGAGGGACTCGGCCAGGTCGCGAATCGCATCTCCCTCGCCACCCATCTCGACGAGACGGCGGCCCTCTGCACGTGGATTCTCCCCGCCAGCCACGCGCTGGAATCCTGGGGCGAGGTGGACTTCGGAGGCGGCCGCCGGGCGCTGGCCCAGCCGCTCATGCCACCGGTGTTCGACACCCGTCAGCTGGAGGACGTGCTGCTCCAGGCGGCGGCGGCCGGCGGGGTCGCGCTGGCCGGCGGGGCCGACTTCGCGTCCCGCCTCCGGGAGGCAGCGCGCCAGCGACGCGCCGAGGTGGATGAGGCCGAGGGCTTCGATGACTGGTGGCGGGACACCCTCGCCGCGGGCGGGCTGCTGATGGAGCCCAGCGGAGGGATTGCTCAGGCGGAGCAGCCGACCCTGAATCCCGCGGTCGCCTCCTTCCCGTTCAGCCAGTCGGCCATGCCGGAGGAAACCGCGCTCGTCGTCTACCCGACGGTCCAGTTCTACGACGGGCGCGGGGCTAATCGTTCCTGGATGCAGGAGCTGCAGGATCCAGTGACTCGGGCGATGTGGAACTCCTGGGTGGAGCTCCACCCCGAGACCGCCGAGGCCCTGGGCGTATCGAACGGAGCTCTCGTCGAGGTCAGCTCGGAAGCGGGCACGGTGACCGCTCCGGCGTTCGTCTACCGCGGAATCCGGCCCGACACGGTCGCGATACCGCTTGGACAGGGCCACACGGCGTACGGACGCAACGCCCGCGGGAGAGGCGTGAATCCGCTGGACCTGCTGCCCGGGACGGCGGACGGACGGAGCGGTGCTCCCGCCTTCGCCGGCACCGGCGTCACGCTGCGCGCCACCGGGGAGCACGGCCGGCTGGTCATCCTCCAGGGCAGCGACGTCGACGAAGGGCGCGAGATCGCCGAGCTGCTGGGCGTGGCCGCGGCGCTGGAGGGGGAGCGCGGCTATGGGGAGGGCCACGAGGCGGAGGGCCACGAAGTGGACCTCGGAGGGCTGGTGCAGGCGGCCTACGACTCCGACCCCAACAGCCCCTACCGCTGGGGGATGACGGTCGACCTGAACGCGTGCACCGGCTGTGCGGCGTGCGTCACGGCCTGCTACGCGGAGAACAACATCCCGACGGTCGGGGAAGAGGTCAGCGCCCAGCGCCGCGCGATGTCGTGGATCCGGGTCGACCGCTACTTCGTGGACACGGAGGACGGCGGCTTCCAGACGGTGCAGCAGCCGCTGATGTGCCAGCACTGCGGAGATGCCCCCTGCGAGCCCGTCTGTCCGGTATACGCAACGTACCACAACCCCGAAGGGCTGAACGCCCAGGCCAGCAGACCTGTCCGTCCGGCGCGATCGTTTTCGGCAACCTGAAGGACGCCGAAAGCACCGTCTCTAAGAAGAGCCACGGCGCCCGGGGCTATCACGTGCTCGACGAGCTCTACACGCGGCCCGCGGTCACCTATCTGGCCGACGTGACGCACGCCGCGCTCCCGGCGACGGAGCACGGCGTCCACGGCGGGGCCGGCGACGAGCCCGCCGCCGGCGAATCGGGCGAAGCAGAAGAGGGCCACTGATGGCGGGACCGGCCTGATGGCGACTTTGGCACACGACGTGGACGGCACGCGCAGGCGGCGGAACCCGCTGCCGACGCTGGCTGATGCCAACGAGGACATCTCCCGGCCCATCCTCGTCCCGTCCTGGCGCTACGCGGCCGTGCTCTCCGTGGCGATCGCGGGCGTGCTGCTGGGCGGTACGGCGTGGGCCTATCAAATCTATCGCGGCATCGGCGTCGCAGGCATCAACCACCCCGTGGGTTGGGGCCTCTACATCACCCTGTTCGTCTTTTGGGTGGGCATCGCCCACAGCGGCACGCTGATCTCGGCGATCCTCTACCTGTTTCGGTCCGGCTGGCGGACCACCATCAACCGGGCGGCGGAGGCGATGACGATCTTCGCCGTGATGACCGCCGGCCTCTTCCCCCTCATCCACCTGGGTCGGGTCTGGTACGCCTACTGGCTGTTCCCGTATCCGTCACAGCGGATGATCTGGCCGGACTTTCGCTCGCCGCTCGTGCTCGACGTGTTCGCGGTCAGCACGTATTTCACGGTCAGCCTCATCTTCTGGTACACGGGGCTGATCCCCGACTTGGCGGCGCTGCGCGACAAGTTCAGCGGCTGGAAGAGCAAGCTCTACGGATCTCTGTCGCTGGGCTGGACGGGCTCGATCCGCGAGTGGACCCATTACCGCAGGGCCTATCTCTACCTGGCGGGCATCTCCACCCCGCTCGTGCTCTCGGTTCACAGCGTCGTGTCTTGGGACTTCGCGCTTTCCATCGTGCCGGGATGGCACTCCACGATCTTCGCCCCCTACTTCGTGGCCGGCGCCATCTTCTCGGGAGTGGCGATGGTGATCACCCTCATGGTCGGCCTTCGCTTCGCGTTCGGCCTCGAGGACTACCTCACCGAGTACCACTTCGAGAACATGGCGAAGCTGCTCCTGCTGACCTCGCTTATCGTGGGATACGCCTACGCGGTGGAGTACTTCCTCGCCTACTACTCGGCCGACCCGATCGAGCAGGAGAGTTTCCTTTGGCGGGCTCAGGGGGCCTACCAGGGACCGTTCTGGATCATGGTGTTCTGTAACGTGATCATCCCCGCCAACCTCTGGTTCAAGAAGATCCGCCGCAGCATCCCGGCCCTGTTCGTCATTTCGATCTTCGTGAACATCGGGATGTTCTACGAGCGCTTCGTGATCATCGTCTCGTCGCTCGCTCACGAGTACGTGCCGAGCGGCTGGGGGCTCTACACGCCGAGCTGGGTGGAGATCGCGATTCTGATCGGTGCGTTCTGCTGGTTCTACATGTGGTTTCTCATCTTCGCGAAAATGCTGCCCACGATCAGCATCGCCGAGGTGAAGGAGCATCTGGAGCACGGTAAGGAGCACGGGCACGCCGAGGCGCGCGCCGGGCACCCGGGTGAGTTCGAATGAGCGCGCCGAAAGCCGGAAGTAAGGCAGGCCTGATCGCCGAGTACGGGTCGATGGACTCGACCCGGGACGCGATCGCGGCGCTCCGCGAGGCCGGATTCGAGAAGCTGGAGATTTACTCGCCGATCCCGGCGCCCGAGCTCGAGGAGGCGATGGGCATCTACCACAGTCCGGTCCGGCTGTGGGCGCTGATCGGCGGGATCACCGGCTGCACCCTCGGCTTTCTGCTCCCGACGGGCGCTTCTCTCGCCTATCCGCTGGTCACGCAGGGCAAGCCGATCGTGTCGATCCCGCCGTTCATCGTCGTGATGTTCGAGCTCACCGTGCTGCTCACCGGCATCTTCGCGCTCTTCTCGATGCTCGTGCATGCCCGGAGGCCGAAGCTCACGCTCCCCTCGAGTTACCGGCGCGAGTTCTCGGTCGATCGGTGGGGCATCTTGGTGACGACGGACCCACAGCAGCAGGCGGAGGCCGAGCGCGTGCTGAACGAGACCGGCCCGCTCACCGTCGAGGTGACGCCATGAGGCGCTGGGCACCCTCGTCCCGTCGCGGGCCGAGGCCGATTCGAACAATCCCGGCGCTGCCGGCAGTGGCTGCTCTGCTGCTGATCCTGAGCGCGGCGGCGTGCGACGATCAACTCAAGTACATCCCGATCTTCTCGTTCATGACCGAGCAGCCGTCGCTCGAGTCGTACGAGGAGCCGGCGCGGCTGCCACCTCCTGGTGCGGTGGCCCTCGGCTCGGAGCGGAGTTGGGATCTCCAGGCATCGACCGATCTGATCAGCCCTCTCGGACCCGGCGCTGTCGACCTCGCCGTGGGCCGGGGCGAGTTCGAGACCTACTGCTACGTGTGCCACGGGCTGGACGGTCGCGGCAAAGGACCCGTCGTCGGGCCCAACCGCATCCCCGCAATCCCGACCCTCGACCTGCACTCCGAGCAGGCCCGAGCTTACACGGACGGCTACATCTGGGGCATGATCACCAACGGCCGCGGCCTGATGCCGTCCTACCGGAGGATCCCGGCTGCGGTGCGCTGGCAGGTGGTGGCCTACGTGCGGGCGTTGCAGTCGGGCGAAGTGGACCCGTCCGTCGACCCAGCCGTCGACCCGTCCCCACCGGCAGCGGAATGATGGGGAGCGGAATGATCGACCAGCCGCTCGATCCCGAGGTTCGGCACGAGGAGGCGATCCGGGCCGCCAGCGGCTCCATCTCCGCAACCCGCGGCCTCATTCTCGCCGCCGCCTTGCTGATCGGCACGGTCGCCTTCGTGGTGACGCTCGGCCGCAGCCCGCAGCGCGCTTGGGCCAACCTCTGGTACAACTTCCTCTTCTGGACGGCCCTCGCGCAGGCCGGCGTGATCTTCGGGGCGATCCTCCAGGCGGCCAAGGGGCACTGGGGAAAGGACTACCGGCGAATTGCCGAGGGGGCGGGCACCTTCCTCCCGGTCTCGTTCGCAACCTTCGTGGCCCTCTATTTCGGGGCCGAGTACGTCTTTCCCTGGGTGGGTCCCGTCGAGGGACACATCAATCGGGAGTGGCTCACCGTGGACGGCGTGTTCATTCGCAACGGCGTCATGCTGGCGATCCTGCTGGTCGCCAGCACATTGTTCCTCTGGAACTCGCTCCGCCCCGATGCCCCCTTCCTCCAGGGACGCCACTCCGGCTGGCGGGCGGCACTCGTCGGTCGGCTGGGTCGGCATTGGCGGGGAGACGAAGAGGAGGCGGCGCGCTCGCGCGGCACGCTCTCCTGGCTCTCGCCCCTTCTCATCCTGCTGTGGGTCGTGGCCTTCACGCTCCTGGCCGTAGATATGGCGATGTCGCTCGTGCCGGGCTTCCTGAGCGTGATCTGGGGGCCGTACTACTTCATCGGCGGCTGGCTGACCCTGCTCGCCTTCGTGGCCGTGGTGGCCGGGTGGCATGCCGGCGTGATGAAGCGGGAGCTCTGGAGCCGCTGGCAGTTCCACGACCTGGGAAAGCTGTTCTTCGCCTTCACGATCTTCTGGACCTACCTGTGGTTTTCGCAGTTCATCGTGATCTGGTACGGCAACATCCCGCGCGAAACGAACTGGTTCGTACAACGGATCGAACAGGGCTTCTCGCCCCTCCTCACCCTCCAGATGGTGCTGATATTCGCCATCCCCTTCGTCGCGCTGCTCGGTCGAACGCCCAAGATGATGCCGCGATTCCTCGCCGTCGTGGGACTGATCAGCCTCGCCGGGTTCTGGATCGAGCGTTACAACCTCGTCTTTCCGTCGATCTGGGTGGGCTCACCGCCGCTCGGCTTTCCCGAGGTGGGGATCTTCGTCGGCTTCGTCGGTCTGTTCGGACTCACCTACTCGCTCTACGCGAGCACCTTCCCGCTTCTCCCACTGCAAGAATCCCTCATGAAAGGGGAAGCCGGCAAAGGGCCGTAAGCCGGCGGGCGTTCCATATCGGCGCTCCCGGCTCCGAGCACCCATCTCTCTAGTCCCGAAACATCTCCAGCGCCATCGCGATCACCTCGTCTACGACCTCGTTCTCCTTCGATTGCGTCATGAACAGCACGAGCACGCCCTGCTCCGGGAACGCCAACCCCAGGGGGCCGATCGCTCCGCGGTGGCCGAAGACCGGAAGCTCCCCCGATCGAGAAGGCGGGGCGTAGATCTCCCAGTGAAATCCGTAGTAGCGTTCGCGCGCTTGCGCGGTGTCGCCAGCCATCGGGTCGGCCAGCGCTTCCTCGACCGTCATCCCGGCCAGCAACCCTGCCCCCTCCTGTCGATCGACGTCCAGCCAAGCGGCCAGGAACCGGGCGTAGTCGAAGGCGGTGCTGAACAGATCGTCGCTCGGCGAAAACCACCGATCCGGGTTCGTGGTCGTGTTGCTCCAGTACCGCTCCCATCGACGCCCGCCCCATTGCTGATAGGAGCTCGGCACGCGCGGTGCCCAGGGAAGGTCGGGCGAGAACCAAGCGTGCGTGTCATCGAGCCCCAACGGCCTCAGGATTCGAGTCTCCATGAACTGCTCGACCGGCTTCCCGGTCACTTCCTCCACCAAGGCTCCCAGAGCGGCAGAGTTGAGGTTGGAGTAGATGAAGCGGTCACCGGGCGTAAAGTCGGGCCCGATCTCGCCGGCCAGGTTGACGGCCTCGCGAAGCGTCGGCTGCTCGCGGAAGCCCGAGACGCCTGCCTGCACGAACCCGGATCGGTGGGTCAGCAGCTGCCGGATCGTGATCGTGCCGGAGCGCCCGTTGTCGAACGAGGGGAGGTGGTCGGCGACTCGATCGTCGAGCGCTATCCGCCCCTCCTCCACGAGCATCAGAATGGCCGTTCCGACCACCGGCTTCGTGAGCGATGAGATCCGATAGATCGCGTCCCGCTCGAGAGGAATCAGGCGCTCGCGGTCGGCCCACCCCATGGCCTGATGGAGGACAATGCGACGATCCTTGACCACGAGAATCTCGGCCCCCACGACCCGCCGGGCGACGACCCGCGAATAGAGGCGCTCCTTGAACCACCAGATCCGATCCTCGGAAAGCCCGACCTCCTCCGGACTCGCATAGGGGTAGGGGGCGCCGGCGATGGGGGTTCTGGGCGTGCGCGGGAAGCCGGGACGGCCCTCGTCATCGGCGGTCCGACTTTCGATCCAGGCGTCAATCCTCGTCTCCAGAATGTCCAGCGGTAGGGCTCCGGCGCCCAGGACTTCATCGTGGAACGCCCGGACGTCGAACGCCTCGCCCAGCTCCGTCTCCGCCCGCTCCCGAAGCTCGAGGATCTTCAGCTGGCCGATCTTGTAGGCCAGCGCCTGACCGGGCCAGACGATGTATCGATCGGTCTCGCTCTGGATCGTGACCTCGTCGATCGCCGAATGGTCCCGGAAGAACTGGACGACGTCATCGCGACTCCAGCCCTTGAAGTGGAAGCCGGTGTCGACGACGAGGCGGATCGCGCGCAGCATCTCGTCCTGCAAGCGTCCGTAGTCGCTGTAGGGATTGCTGAAGAGTCCGACCTCCTTGCCGAGCTTCTCCGAGTAGAGCGCCCAACCCTCCGTAAACGAGGTGTAGCCGCCCTGCTGGCGGAAGCGGGGCAGCTCCGGCAGCTCCTGAGCGATGGTGAGCTGGAGATGATGGCCCGGTACGCCCTCGTGGTAGGCGGTCGACTCCATGTCGATCGTCTTGCGGGCCGTCGGGCTGCTCGTGTTGACCATGACCCGGCCGGGACGCGAGCCGTCGGGCGCGGGCCGCATGTACTGGGCGCCAGCGGCCTCGCGCTCGCGGAACTCCTCGACGGGGAGGACCTCGACCTTTGCCTGCGGGAGGCGACCGAAGAGCTCGGGAAGCTTCTCGTACATGGCGTCGATGTGGCCGCGGTAGATCTCGAGGATCTCCTCGCGGCTCTGCGGCCGCAGCTCCGGCATCGCCTCGAGCGCCGCGTTGAAGCTCTCCAGGTCGTCATATCCGAGGGAGGAGGCGACCTGCCTCATTTCCTCCTCGAGCGCCTCCACCTCCGCCAGCCCGATCTCGTGGATCTCCTCGGGCGTCAGGTCGCTCGTCGTCTGGACTTTCACCAGGAAGGCGTATCGCTCCTTCCCGTCTGGGAGCGACCACATCCCCGGCTCCTCCCGACCGGCGGGAGCGTACTCGTCGCGCACGAACTCGGCGAAACCCTCGTACGCGGGAATGATCTCGTCACGGATCGCGGCGAGCATCTCCTCACGGATCCTCGTCTGCTCCTCGGCGGGGATCCCCTCGGGAAAGCTGGCGAGCGGCCCCGCGAAGGGCGACGCCTCCGGCGGCATGCCGGCCAGCCCCGCGGCCTGCTCCGCGACCTTCTCGAGAAGGAACCTGGGGGGAATGAGGCCCTCGGCCATGCCCTTCCGCATGTTCTCGATCGTCTGCTCGAAGGCCGTTGGGAGCTTCCGGTAGCGGGCAATGAGATCGTCGTAGTCCTTGACCTCGGTGAAGCTGAGCATCGATACCATCTGCGGCGCCATCAGG
>JARRMU010000152.1:0-7632 GCA_037385645.1 Gemmatimonadales bacterium | reverse complement strand
GCGGACGATCAGATCCTCGCAGTAGCGCACGACGCAGCCCGAGCCTACGGCTCGCCTGCACCACTCCACGTCACCGCTCGACCAGAGTCGATCATCGAAGAGGCCGACCATCTGCACGACGGAGGCGCGGGTCCAGAGGTTGGCGGTCGGCCCGAAATCGTACACATCCACGTAGCGTCGGATTTGAAACGCGGTGCAGAGCTGGTTCAGTTCGATCGGGTTCGGCCTGTCGGGATTCCGGACGAAGAGCCGCACGGGTCCGGTGACGACCTGCGCATCGATGTCCTCGAACGCCAGACGTCCGGTGTGCAGCCAGTTCGGATCGGGAAGGCAGTCCGCATCGGTGAACGCGTACAGGTCGCCGCGCGCACCGCGACGTCCGGCGTTACGCGCCATGTAAGAGCCCCTCCTGGGCTCACGCACGTACACGACGCTCCCGCCGAACCGTTCGCAGATCCCGGCGGCGGCGGGCCGCAGGCCGTTGTCGACGACGATGATCTCGACGTCATCGCGGGAATCGGGACGTACCTGCGGCACGATCGAGGCCAGACAGTCCTCGATCCGTACGTCATCGTATACCGGGATGATGACCGACACTCTCATGCTGGTTCTTCAGCGGGATGGCTGGCCGGCACGTTCCACTGTCCGGATTGGGACGCTACCTTGCGCTGCATGTGTTGCTGCTGCAAGAACCGGGCGTTCCACCCTTGAGCGGCGGGCTCCGCTCCGGCGCGATGGTGTTGGGCTATAAGCAGGAAGAGTACATCTCCTATTCCCTCCGCTGCCTGGCTCCGTTCTGCGACCACATCGTCGTCATGTACTCGGAGGCTCCGTGGATCGTATCGAATCCCACGGCTCGAGAGCACTTCGGAACCCCGGATCGCACGCGAGAGATCCTCGATGAGCTTAGTAGCGAGCACCCGAATATACAGGTCGTCGAAGGCGTGTGGGACTCCGCACCACAGGTGCGACAGGCGGCGCTGCAACGTCTGAGACGCTTGGGCGTGGAGATCTGCCTGATCACCGATGCCGATGAGGTTTATCCGGACGGCATGGTGCTAAGACTGCTCGCTGAAGTCGATCGGCGGTCTCATCCGGGCGCCGTCTACTATGCACGCTACACCACGTGCTACCGACGCTTCGACTACGTCGTGGAATCAGATCATCGGATGTCCATAGCGGTCCATCTGGACGAGACGACCGAGTTTCGGCAGCTGCCGCGCCGGCCCACCGGCGTCCGACTGGATCTGCCGGACGACATCTACTACTGGCACATGGGATACGTCTTGAGCGACGAACGCATGTGGGAAAAGATCCACACGATCTCGCACGCTCACGAGGTCCTGCCGGGCTGGTACGAGAACAAGTGGTTGAAGTGGTCGCCGGATGAGACAGACCTCTTCCGCAAGGAGCCGGCTTCCCGGTGGCGACGCACCATCCGGATCGACCCGCGGATTCTCCCGAAGGTGCTGCACGATCATCCGTACTTTCCATACGGGCCGACCGAGACCAGCCACCCAGATGAACCCGACTGAGGCGCCGCTCCGCTATCCGACCTTCGTCGTGATCGGAGCCATGCGATCCGGCACCACGAGCTTTCACGCCTTTCTGGACCGCCACCCCGAGGTGTTCATGTCTCCGGTCAAAGGGCCTGCGCTGTTCGTGGACCCGACGGAGCCGATTCGGTACCCGAGCAAGTACGTGAGCCTCGCGGAGAAGAGAGGGAATCTGAGCGATGAGGAGCTGATCGCCGACCTAACCCGGACCTATTCAGGAGAGCCGCACTTTGGCGAAGCGACGGACCTTTACACACGTTTTCCAGCCATCACTTCGAACGTGCCGAGTAAGATGCTCCATCTTAACCCGGGCATGAAGCTGGTTTATCTGTTGCGTCATCCGGTCGATCGGCTCCTGTCGCAGTTCCGCTTCGAACAGACCAAGCCGCTGAACAAACCTCCGAACGACCTTGCTCAGTACCTGCGCTTCACCCGCGACGCGATCAACACGAGCCAGTATTACCGTCAGCTGTCCCGGTTTCTTGACGCGGGGTTCGGTCGCGAGAGGATACAGCTGATCGTGCTCGAAGAACTGCTGCGCGATCCGCGCGGGGAGTGGAAGAAGGTCTGTCGCTTCTTGGAGGTGGCCTTCGTCGAGCCTGGTCCGTTCCCACGGCTCAATGGCACGCCGTCCCAGGGTCTCGTGCGATCCCTTGACGAAACGGGCAAGCTTCCCCAAGAGCTCGTTCGAGCACTCCGACGCGACGTCGAGCGGCTTGAAGACTTTATGGGCCTTAGCATCGACGTCTGGCGCTTCGAGTGATGCGTATCTGCTATGTCCTGCTCTCACCCACCTACGGGATGCACCAGTATACGGCGCACCTTGCCAATGGAATGGTCGATGCTGGTCTCGACGTGCAATTGGTGACAACCAGCGAGGCTCCTCGTGATCGCTATTCACCGGAGGTCACCGTTGAAGATCCGGTCGCCAATAGAACCACAGGCCTGTCGATGGAATCGCTTCGCGCGAGCCGGCTTCGCGAGGTTCAACAGGCTGTGGCAGCATGGAGTCCCGATGTAGTTCATTTCACGGGGCCACACGTCTGGAACGTGCCTCTCGTCAAGGCATTGTCTTCACAAGGCATTCCGGTCGTACACACCATCCACGATCTCGAACCGCATCAACGTTACGGAATTCGGTATGAAGCACTGCTGCGCGTATGGAACCGGCTGATCCTTCGTTCCTCTGATCACATTCTGGTGCACTGCGAAGGGTATCGTGAACGCCTGATCCAGAGCGGGCTCCCATCTGATCGGGTGACGTCTACGCCGTTGCTGCACCTGCCGCTTAGCTTTGCTCGCCAGAGGTCGCTGGCCGGAGAGCCGGGTGCCGTCGAGTATGAGCCGTGGGTGCTCTTCCTGGGCCGTCTAGAACCCTACAAAGGTCTCGAGTGCCTGCTCAGCGCCTATCAGATCTTGAAAGGCACCGCCGCGACACAACCTGGGCTGGTGATCGCTGGACCGGGCAACGTCCCGGCACTCTGGCGGAAGGCGCCTCCGGACGGCGTCGAAATGCGAAACCGACACATTGAGGACGACGAGGCCGTCGAGCTCTTGCGGCGGTGTGGGCTGTTGGTGATGCCGTACCTGCATGCGACCCAATCGGCCCTCGTCGCCACGGCTTACTTTTTTCACAAGCCCGTCTTGGCCTCGCGCACGGGCGCTCTACCGGAGTATGTGCAGGATGGCCGCACCGGGCACCTTGTCGAGCCCGATGAACCGGTTTCACTGGCTCGGTGCCTTGGTGAGATGCTCCGAGATCACGGACGACTAGCCGCAATGGGCTCCGCGGGTCGTCGCTGGTATGAACATCATCGAAGAGCGGAGACCGAGACTCTGATTTCAATGTACAACGACGTCATCCAGCGCCTGCCATGCTGAGGATCCGCGCGACTGTGATAAAGGTCCTCGCCGTCGCGGCACTGGGGGCGGCCTGCTCGCGGCCCGCACCGGATGCGGAGTGCCCGATCCGCTTTATCTCGTTCAACGACGTGAAGCCGCCGGGCTTTGCGCTTGGTCATTTCTGGGATGGCATCGGCCGTGACAGTACCGGCCGCGTTTACGTGGCGATCAGCGCGGGCGAGGAGCGGGACAGCGGCGTAAGGGACGTTCTTCTCTTCGAATACGATCCGCGATCCGACCGCCGGCGCTTCCTTAATTCGGTGCGCGAGATCCTCTCCAACGCCGACAACCTCGGTCCAAACGAGCACTGGCCGCGGGTGGAATCCGTGGCCAAGGTCCATTCGGCGATCCTTGAACATGATGGCCGCCTCTACTTTTCAACGCACGACTGGTACCGTTTCGATGGGCTCGACAACCATCGCGGCGGACACTTCCTCTCCTATGACCCGACCGGTGGGAGCTTCTCGAACCCTAGCCGAAGTGACCCTGGCGGTGTCGCGGTCGCGGGTGAGGGAATCATCGCGCTTGGCGTGCTGCGTGACCGCAACGAGCTCGTAGGCTGGACCTTCCCGTACGGAAACGTCCTCCTGCACGATCTCACCAACGGCCGCACAATCGAGTACGCGAGCGGGCTCCCACGGGAGCCCCGACCGGATGTGTCGCGGGTGGTGATCGCGACCCGCACTGGGGAAGTATACGCCGCGTACCAGCGAGATCCTGACGTGCCGGAGAGCGACCGGCTGTTCAGGCTAGACCGCCAAAAGGGACGTCTCGTGCCGACCAGTCAGCGCTTCGGCGAAGACAGGCGCCTGGAGGCGCTGCAGGAGACCGAGAACGGAGACACTTTCTACCTCGCCGGGCTTCGCGGCTCGCTCCACGCTTTCGACGTGGTGAACGAGCGCCTGTCTTGGCTCGGGTCAGTCCTTCCTGCCGAGCGCGAGGCGCGAGGCGAGTCCGTGCGCGAGCTTTACAACCTCGCGCTCTCACCGAACGAACGCCTCCTCTTCAGCATTCCCACGCGAACCTCCGACGGAAATGGCGCCCACCGCGTCTACGAGTACGACCTCGTGACGGGAGCGCGCACCGAGATCGGCGACTGTCGCTCGCTGCTAGCCGGGAGCACTCCTACTGGGAGCGCCGTGTTCGACCGCCGCGGTCGCTACTACCTGTCCGTTTTCTGGGAAGAGAGCGGGCGCTCAGGACTCCTCCAGGTGGACGTGAGCCACCGCCTGGGGCTATCGGGCCACGAAACCGCGGAGTGACGTCAGTCCGGCAGAACGGCCTGCCCACTCCCTGAAGTGCTCCCGCTCACGTGCGGTCAGACCATGGCTCTCGGCAAGCGGCCTGCTGGACACGGCGGTCCTTGGCAGCATTCGCTCGGCCAGATCCAGTTCTCGACGGAGACCCGACTGCCAACGTAGCTTCAAGGTGGTCCGAGGTTCGAATCCGCGATACCGTGAGGCCTCGATGATCGATCTGCGGATGGTCTATCCGTCCCGGTACAACGAGACGCGGGGCGAGGAGCTCCTGTACAGCCCGCTGGCACTCGCGTACGTGGCGCGGCACACCCCAGATCACTACCGGATCACCCTGGACGACGAGTACGTGGGCGAGAAGGTCGATGCCGCTCGGCTCAAGGCGGACCTCGTCGCGTTTTCCCCCAGAGAAGGCGAGGGGCCGTGGCGTGAGCTACTTGAGGACTTCGAAGCGGGGCGGCTACGGGAGACATATTTCGGACGGATGGACGTACCGCTCGACGATCTCGGGACACCACGCCGCGATCTCATCCACGGAAACTACGAATACCCGTCCGTGATGACATCGCGGGGCTGTCCCTACCACTGTTCGTTCTGCTATCTGACCGTCTTCAAACACCGTAAGTATCGCGCGATCCCGCACGACACGGTGCTCGCCGACTTCGAATCGGTGCGGGATTACCCGGTCGTCGTCGTCACCGACGAGAACTTCATGGGCTACGGCCAGGACGCCGTCGAGGACCGGAAGATACTGCTCGAAAAGATGATCCGGCGCGACTATGGGTTCTACTGGGGATGCCAGACAACGGTCACGGTGGCCGACGACCCCGAGCTGCTGGACCTGATGTACCGCTCCGGATGCCGCGCCGTGTTCCTGGGGTTCGAAGCCACCGACGAAGACGCGCTCAAGGAGGTCAACAAACGTCAGAACCTTGGCGTGGACTACAAGAAGGCGGTCCGGACCCTCCACGATCACAATATCGGCGTGATCGCCTCCTGCATCCTGGGGATGGATGCGCACGACAAGGGCTACCCGGATCGGCTGATACGGGACCTCCAGGCGGCAGACGCGGACTTCCCCCGGATCTTCCTGATGACGGCCTGGCCGGGCACGCCGCTGTTCGACCGGCTGGAGAAGGAGGGTCGCGCCAGCCGCGACTGGGATCGGGTCCGGAAGGACATGCCCTCGATCCAGTTCAAGCACTTCACGCATGATGAGATCGTGCGAGCGCGCCAGGAGATCCTCGACGCCTTCTTCAACGTCTTCTCGATCTCCAGGAAGGTCGCTCGCTGGATGGTGAAGGACCGTTCGATCTTGCTCCTCTTCGTCCGCATGAGCTTCCGGAACCGGGTCAGCGAACGAATCAAGCAGCTGCGGCGGAGAAGGCTGCGACCGGTCGCTGGGCGGAGCGAGCCGCTGAGATAGCCGCGGGGCTCGACCAGGACAGCTCGATGTGCGGGGCTTCGAGCGTGGGCCGGCTGGTCCGCCCGATTCGCTGCCGTAGGAGCTTCAGAACTGAAACGCGGACGCGCCGCCACGTTGAACGAAGTCCCTGCCTATTCCGACCGAATCGCGATGCGTCTAGCGGTCTGGTGGCAGAAGCCACGCAACTACCGGGATCCCAAGACCTACATCGATTACCTGCATCAGCTGCGTGAGCGGAATACGTTCCGCAGCAGGTTCGATTCCGACGACGAGTGGCAATGTTGTGCTTGCTGGCCGCGCTCGCTGATCAACAAATGGAACTCCCGCGAGTTCGCGCTGAAACACGGGTGCAGAGTACCCGAGCTCTATTGGTACGGCCGAGATCTTCGCCATGTGCGTCTTGAATCCCTGCCGGATCGCTACGTCATCCGCCAGACATTCGGGAGCGGAAAGGAACGTGTTTATGTGTTTTGTGGCGGCCGCGAGGTCACAAAAGGAAGGCAGATTGGCGAAGACGAGGTGCGGGCCAACCTCGGCGGCGCTTTCCGCAGCGTAGTCCGTGGACGGATCCTCGTGGAGGAATTCATCGGCCGAAAGTCCGGAACCTGCGAGATGCCGCTCGAGTGCAAACTATTCATGTTCGGAGATAACGTCGGCATGATCGAAGTCTTCCGGCGAAGTCACCGCAGGCTCGCGCCGAAGACTTACGTCGAGGGGTTGGGGTTGATCGAGCACGGGTGTTACTCGGCTGCTTGGGAACCCTTCGAGGATCCGATTTTCAATACAGATTATCTCATGGAATCGTACGGTCATGTCCCATCGACAGATCCCCAGCCTCGTCCGGACTTCCTACCCGAGTTGATTGCCGCGGGGAAGCGACTCGGCCTGGCCTGCGGCACGCCCGTTCGTGTCGATTATCTCGTAGGCGAGAACGGGCTGGTTTTCTTTAACGAAATCTCGACCACTCCTGCCATCGGTGCCCTGACACCCTTCGCCGACGAGTATCTGGGTCGCTTATGGCAGGAGACGTTCCCGGACGTCATCTAGCCGGTGTATCCGTTGGCCCCATCCGTGGCATCCTGATGCCGTTGGTGCGACGTGCTCAGAGGATAATCCGCAGACTGCGTCCGGAGCTTTGGCTCGTGGAAGGGAGCGAAGCGACGAGCGAGCAGCCGCTCTCTGTCCTGTGCGCCAGCGTTGGCACCTACCTGCTCGACCTCGCTTTCGGGGATTCTTATCGAAAGCACCACGTCGGCAAGACGTGGTTGTGGAATCTCCCACGCGCAGTGAGAGAGAAGGGACAGGGCTGCGCTTTGGCGCTGATCGGAGTCCGCGATCCGTATCTTCGGCTTGTGAACCTAACGAACAGCTTTGTGATCCCCGCATGGGTTCGAGGCGAGGTCGACCTTCCATTGGGATCGGCCGTGCTGAATACGTCGAGCGTCAAATCGGACATTCGGCGGATTCGGAAGAGCCGACTTCAGTTCTCCGT
>JARRMU010000151.1:0-5382 GCA_037385645.1 Gemmatimonadales bacterium | reverse complement strand
CTACCGGACGTCGTGGGTCTCGGTGGGTGGTCGGCGCGTGCAGTCCGTGAGCGGCGGAGGGCACTGGGGTGGCGGGATGTGGAGCAACTCGAGGGATCAGGCCCGGTTCGGCTACCTCTTCCTGCGCCGCGGCCGGTGGGACGAAGAGCAGATCCTGTCGGAGGAGTGGGTCCGGCTCGCCACGAGGCCCTCGGAAGTCGAGCCGACGTATGGATACATGTGGTGGCTGAACGCGGATCACCTCATGTGGGAGGATTTGCCGGATACCAGCTTCGCGGCGCTCGGGGCGGGGACGAACGCCATCTGGATCGATCCCGAGGACGATCTGGTGGTCGTCGTGCGCTGGATCGATCGGGCGCGGCTGGGCGATTTCTTGACGCTGGTGAAGGCGGCGGTCGAGAAACCAGTCGGTCCCGCCGCGCGGGAGGAACGCTGAACCGCCCGTCCGGCCCGAGCTTCCTCGCGGCGGCCCTCGAAGGTGCGCGCGAGGAGCTCGCCTTTATCTCGGTGCCCGCACCTCGGCGCGCCGCTGCGGCCGCGCTGAGCGCGCTTCGCCCGATCGGCAACTCGAGCCTCGTCGCCTGGCTTCCGCCGGACGGGGCTCATCACATCGGGCTCGACTCGGCGGCCGCGCTTGCCGGCCCGGTGAGTTCGGCAGCGCTCCGTCTAGAGGCGGACACCCTGCTCGCGTCGATTCGCATCCGGACCCACGGCGCTCTTCCGCCGATCTCGCCTCGGCTGCTCGGCGGGTTCGCGTTCGATCCGTGTGCTCCGATCGGGCCCGTCTGGGAGAGCTTTGGCGAGGGCCGGCTCCTCTTGCCGAGATGGACCTTCGGCCAGGATCGTGAGCACGCCTGGGTCTCGCTCGCTGCGAACACGCCGCTGACGGAGGGCGAGCGGGACGCCGTGTTGACCGAGATGGCGGTGATCCTCGAGGTGCTCGAGTGCCTGCCGGAAGAAGGACCGGAGGTGCGTGGGGCCGAGCTGGCCCGCGCCCACGAGAAGGCGTTCTCGGACAGGGTCACGAGCGGGTCGCGCTCCTCCGTCCTCGGGGGCGATCCGGCGGGCGAGACGATCGAGGTGTGGAAGGGCCGCGTCGAAGCGATCCTGCATGCGATCGAGACGGAAAAGGTCGTCAAGGTCGTGGCGGCTCGCTCTGTGGAGCTTCCCCTCGAGGAGTCTCTGGAGCCCCCTGCCATTCTCGGGGAGCTCAAGAGACGCTTCCGTCAGTGCACGGGGTTCTACCTGGAGACGAACGGGTGTGCTTTCCTCGGCGCGACGCCCGAGCGGCTCGTCCGTGTGGTGGGAAGCCATGTCGAGACGGAGGCCCTTGCCGGATCGGCGCCTCCGGGACGCGGCGAGGATCTTCTCGAGAGCCGGAAGGACCGCCTGGAGCACCGGCTCGTGCTCGATGAGATCGTGACGCGGCTCGGCCCGCTCTGCGACGAGATCCGAGAGGGAAGGACGAGAGCGCTCGAGCTCCGGAACGTCGGGCACCTCCAAACGCCGATCCGTGCGCGCAGGCGTCGCGCCGTGCGAGCGCTCGATCTCGTCACGGCGCTTCACCCGACGCCCGCCGTGGGAGGCGTGCCTCGTGACGAGGCCCTCCGGTGGATAGCCGAGAGCGAGCGGGTGAGCCGGGGGTGGTACGCCGGACCTTTCGGCTGGCTGGACGCCTCCGGAAACGCGGAGTTCGTCGTGGCGCTCCGCTCCGCGCTGCTGCATGGCGGGGTGGCCCGCCTGTATGCCGGCGCAGGGATCGTGTCAGGGTCGAATCCGGACGCGGAATGGGTAGAAACGGAGGCGAAGATGCGCGCCGTCGGGGAGACGCTCGCTGCCGGGACGAGCGTGCGGGCATGAGCGCCTGCCGGGAGCTGGATGGCTCCGATGGGTGGGCGGCCGCGCAGGCGGTCTGGGCGCGCCTCCTGATCGAAGCGCTCGTCACCGCCGGCGTGAGCGAGGTGGTCATCAGTCCCGGCTCTCGCTCGACACCCTTCGTTCTCGCCGCTCATCGGCATCCGGGGCTCCGCTGTACGTCTGTCCTGGACGAGCGCTCGGCGGCCTTCTATGCGCTCGGCCAGGCCAAAGTGTGTGGCGAGCCCTGCCTGCTCATCTGCACCTCGGGGACGGCGGGCGCCCACTACCTGCCGGCCGTGATGGAGGCGTCGCTCAGCCACACGCCGCTGATCATCCTCACGGCGGATCGTCCCTTCGAGCTCCAGGCGTGCGGGGCCAACCAGACCGTCGACCAGCTGAAGCTGTTTGGCGACCAAGTGCGCGGCTTCTTCCATCTGGGCCGACCAGATTCGGCGGAGCCCGCTCTGCGGGCCCTGCGCCGGACGGCGGCGCAAGCGGTGGCGATCTCGTTGGCGCCGCAACCCGGGCCGGTTCACCTGAATGCACCAGCCCGGAAGCCGCTGGAGCCGGCGCGCGAAGCTACGGCCGCTGAGGGGAGGGAGTCGCGCGCCGAGACGAGTCTCGATTCGCAAGAGTGGCGCGACGAGCTGGAGCGGCGGGGCGAGCGACTGGTGGGCGAGCCGCTCACGCGCGTCGTCCCGCCAGCCTCGACGCCCGAGCCGGAGGTCGTACGAGAGGTGGCGGAACGGCTCCGGGTGGCCCGCCGCCCCCTGCTGGTGTGCGGCCCTGCCGCTCCGACGTATTCAGCGGCTGCCGCCGCGCTGAGGCGCCTGGCAACCTCGAGCCGACTTCCCATGGCGGCGGAGGCAACCAGCCAGCTGCGCTTCGACCAGGACGGTACGAGCGAATCGACCTGCTTCGCCTACTTCGATCAGGTCTACCGAAGCCCGGCTGGAAGGGAGCGCCTCCGCCCCGATCTAATTCTCCAGCTCGGGGGGCCACCGGCGTCGACCGGTCTGCTCCAGCTCCTCGCCGACGCGGCGGGTGAGCCGGATATCTTCCGGGTCGTCGTCGCCCCGTTCGGCTGGCCCGATCCTCAGAGCTCCGCCGATCTCCTCGTTCGCGCTGACTCGCGGGCCTTCGCCTCCGCTGTGGTCGCCGCTCTTGAGGGAGGTTTGGGGGAGGGAGTGCCTGGCGCACGCAGCGCTGGAGCAGCGGATGTGGGAGACGTGTCCCGGGCAGCCTGGATCGGCGCCGTGCGGCATGCCGATGAGATCGTGTCCCGGGCGATCGATAGGGAGCTCGCAAAGGCGGGTGAAGATCTGAACGAGGGAGCCATTGCCCGGGCGGTGCCGCTGGCGCTCCCACGAGGAGGCATGCTGGCGCTCGGAAACAGCCTGCCGGTCCGCCAGGTGGATGCCTGGTGCCCGCCGGGGCGCGGGCCGACGTGCGTGCTCTCTCAGCGAGGTCTGAGCGGGATCGACGGCCTCGTTTCGGGAGCCGCCGGGGCGTGCAGCCGCTCCGGGCGCCCGACGGCCCTTCTCATCGGGGATGTCAGTTTTCTGCACGACGTCAACGGCCTGCTGGTGGCGCGTGACCTGGAGGTTCCCTTCGCGGTCGTGATCGTCAACAACGAGGGGGGCAGGCTGTTCGAGGAGCTGCCGATTGCGAGCCGCACCGACCTCGGCGAGGCGCTGCTGCACTTCACGACTCCGCACGCCGCCTCGTTGCCGCACGCCGCGGACCTCTTCGGCGTACGCTTCGCCGCGCCGCCGACCGTCTCGGACCTCCGCTCGGTGCTGGAGGCGGGGCTGTCGACGCCCGGCTGCACGGTCGTCGAAGCCCGCGTCCCGGCGAGCGGCGCGGTCGAGCAGAACCGGCGCGTCCGCCACGCCGTGGATGAGGCGCTGGAAGCTTCCGAAGCCTAGGCGACCTGACTTTCTTGCCTGCCCGGGCCGCCGGCTTCCTATTCCGGGTTGTGAAGCGACGCGCACGTCTTGGAGGACGATAATGATCGAGTGGGAACTTCAGGAGGGCTTCGGCTTCGAAGACATCCTCTATCACAAGAGCTCAGAGGGCATCGCAAAGATCACGATCAACAGGCCGGAGGTGCGGAACGCCTTTCGGCCGCTCACTGTCCAGGAGATGAGCCGGGCGTTCGACGCCGCGCGGGATGATGAGGCGGTCGGCGTGGTCATCCTGACGGGCATGGGCGACAAGGCGTTTTGCTCGGGCGGTGACCAGCGCGTGCGCGGCGAGGGGGGATACGTCGGCACCGATGGCATCCCTCGGCTGAACGTGCTGGACCTTCAGCGCCAGATCCGGACTCTGCCCAAGCCGGTGATCGCGATGGTGGCCGGATACGCGGTCGGCGGCGGGCACGTGCTGCATGTGATGTGTGACCTCACCATCGCCGCCGACAACGCCATCTTCGGTCAAACCGGGCCCAGGGTGGGCAGCTTCGACGGGGGATACGGGTCGTCCTACCTCGCCCGTATGGTAGGCCAGAAAAAGGCGCGCGAGATATGGTTTCTCTGCCGCCAGTACTCGGCCGACGAGGCGCTCGACATGGGTCTCGTGAACACGGTTGTCCCTTACGAGCATCTGGAGGAGGAGACCGTGGAGTGGTGCCGCGAGATCCTGCGGAACAGCCCCATGGCGATCCGCTGCCTGAAGGCAGCGCTGAACGCGGACTGCGACGGGCAGGCGGGGCTGCAGGAGCTGGCCGGCAACGCGACCCTCCTCTTCTATCTGACGGAGGAAGGACAGGAGGGGCGCAACGCCTTCCTGGAGAAGCGTGAACCCGAGTTCGGCAAGTTCCCCCGCTTCCCGTGACCGACGGACCTGCTGTCTCCCGGGCCGCCCGTCTGGCTCCGTCGCGGAGGGGCACGCGACTCCCGTAGGTCCGACGGCAGCCGGGGTGGGGCCCGGCTCACGGCGGGCCTGGGTGCTCGCCGCCCGGCTCCCGACCCTCCCGGCGGCTGTCGCGCCGGTGGCAGTCGGCACGGCCTGCGCGTTCTCCGTCGACCGCTTTCGTGCCGGTCCCGCCGTCGCGGCCCTCATCGGCGCGCTCGCCATCCAGGTCGGCACGAATTTCGCCAACGACCTGTTCGACTACCTGAAGGGCGCCGACAACGAGAGCCGGCTGGGGCCGCCGCGCGCGGTTCAACTCGGCCTCATCCGGCCCTCGGGGATGCGTCGCGGGATGATCGGGGCGTTCGGCGTCGCGACGCTGGCGGGCCTCTACCTTACGTGGGCCGCGGGACCCGTGGTCGTCCTGATCGGGATCGCCTCGATCATCGCGGCGATCGCCTACACGGCCGGGCCGTTTCCGCTTGGCTACAACGGCCTCGGCGACCTCTTCGTGCTGGTGTTCTTCGGCTTCGTGGCGGTCTGCGGTACCGCTTACGTGCAGGCCGGATACGTGCCTGCCGTAGCCTGGTGGAGCGCGCTGGCGATGGGCGCCCTCGCTACCGCGATCCTGGTGGTCAACAACCTGCGGGACCTCGAGACGGACGCCGGGGC
>JARRMU010000150.1:2782-8214 GCA_037385645.1 Gemmatimonadales bacterium | reverse complement strand
TTAGCGCTCACCCTCTTTCGTACCCACCACGACGAGAGGCGCCACCGAGAAGAACTGATCCCAAATAGGGCGGCTCGTATCGAGAGTCACGAGGCCCGGCGAATCCGTGGTATCCATGCTCTACCCCTCGGTTGGGCCTCCGCGGCCTTATGAATCCGGATCGAGAACGCACCGTCCCAAGAAAAGGTCGCTGAATGGACGTCCCCTGCCAGTCCGGCAACTCCGGACCTGTGGGTGGGGAGATCGCCCCGTCCGTCGCGGGGAAACTCCCCACGCTACTCGGACAGAGATCTGGAAAGGGCTCAGGAGCCTCTCCTAGACGCCGAAGACCAGCGAAACGAGCGCGTAGGCGGCCACGGTGATGAGGACAATGAACACGAGGTTGAGGAGAATCCCCGCCCGGGCCATCTGCGGTATCGTCACCGCTTGGCTTCCGTACACGACGATGTTCGGACCGGTGGCCACCGGGAGCATGAAGGCGCAGGTGGCGGCCAACGCGGCAGGGACGATGAGAAGGCGAGGGTCTTCTCCGATCCCCACGGCTACGGACCCGACCAGCGGCAGGAACGCCGCGGCCGTCGCCGTGTTGCTCGTCAACTCGGTGAGGAAGATCATCACGGTAGTGATCGCCAGCACGACAAGGATCGGTGGCCACGCCCCCAACCCTCCCATCGCCGACCCGACCCAGACCGTCAATCCCGTCCGTTGGAACGACGAGGCAAGGCTCAATCCACCCCCGAACAGAAGGAGCGCACCCCACGGCAGACCCTGCGCCGACTCCCAGTCGAGCAGCTTCTTCCCCCTCCCGGATCCCGATGGAAGGAGGAAAAGAGCGAGACCGGCACCCACCGCGATTCCTGCATCGGAGATTCCCGGTAGAATGCCCGCGATCAGCGGCCGACCGATCCAGAGTAGCGCGGTCAGTGCGAAGACGACCGAGACCCGTCGCTCTGCCGTGGACATCGGCCCCAACTCGGCGAGTAGCCCACGGATGAACTCCCTTCCGCCTGGAATGCGCAGCTTCCCGGTCGGGAAGACCCACTTCGTGAGGACGCCGTGGGCCACGCCCACACCCACGATCACCACCGGGAGGGCGAACAGCATCCACTGCGCGAAGGCCACGTCGATGCCATAGCTCTCCCGCAGGAAGCCGACCGCAAAGGCGTTGGGCGGAGTTCCGACGATCGTAGCCAGACCGCCGATGCTGCAGGCGTAGGCAATCCCGAGCATGAGCGAGGTCGCAAAGTTCGCGGACTCCTTTCCGATCGCCTCCCCGCCATCGCCGCGGCGCGAGAACTCGATGACCGAGATGCCGATCGGCAGCATCATCATGGCGGTGGCGGTGTTCGCGACCCACATGCTCAGAAACGCCGCGGCGATCATGAACCCCGCGATCACCGCCGACGGCCGATGACCGAGAGCCGCAATCGTGCGGAGCGCAATCCGGCGGGGCAGCCCGCACCGCTCCATGCCCACCGCGAGCAGGAAGCCGCCGAGGAGCAGGAAGATGATAGGGTTGGCGTACGGAGTCGCTGATTCATCGATCGTGCCGATGCCGAGGAGAGGAAACAGGGCTAGCGGCACGAGCGACGTGGCCGGGATCGGGATCGCCTCGCTGACCCACCAGACCGCCATGAGCACCGCTGCGGCGGCCGTTCTCCAGGCCGCGATAGGCAGCCCTTGCGGTGGCGGCGAGAGCAGCAGGACGATGCAAGCCACCAGGCCCAAAGCCAGGCCGACCTGCTGGCGGTGGCTGTAGCGGCTGGACTCGGCGCCGGTAGAGCCGCCCCGGCTCAACTCAGAAGAAGGTGTATCCGGGTGAGACCAGGCGCGCCGGGAGGTACGTGATGAAGAAGGGCGCGTAGGCGATCAGCACGAGCACCACGGCAGCGATCGTCCACAGGCGAAGCCGGTCCAGCTTCACGTCCCACCCGTCACGAGATGCCGGAATCAACGTCTCGGCGAACGGGATGTCCTTGGGACCCTCTCCCTTCTTCCCAGCGACGATCGTCATTCCGATGACGATGAAGAACATCACCGCACCCACCGTCATCAGCGTCCCACCGATTCCCGTGAGCACACCAGCCAGCTCCCACGAGTCTTGGCCATAGTTGGCAGCGACGCGGAAGGTCCGACGCGGCATCCCCGCGAGTCCCCCGGAGATCAGACCACGCGCCATGATCAGGACGCCGACCGTGTAGATCCAAGACTGCCAGACGGCGAACTTGCGTCCCCAGAGCTTTCGATCGGTCAGGTACGGGACGAACCAGTATCCAACTCCCATCAGGGTCAGGGCGACGGCGCTGCCCACCGTCATATGGAAGTGACCGGGGATCCAGGCGGTGTTGTGGACGATCTGGTTGACCATGTAGCTGGCGTTGATGAGACCGGTGATCCCGCCCAAGACGAAGGTGATCATGGCCAGCAATTGAGCGGTGAGCGATGGATCGTCCCACCGGAGCTTCTTGATCCAACCCAGCAGGCCTCCACCTCCGTTGCGCCTACCACCGATCTCGAGCGCCGCCACCACCGAGAAGGCCGTGGCAAGGCTCGGATAGAACACCCCGAAGGTGAGCACGGCGTGGAACACCTTGAAGTTCGTCGCGATTCCGGGATCGGTATACTGATGGTGGAAGCCGGTGGGGATCGAGAGCAGCAGGAACATGATGAACACGACGCGCGTGAGCGGATCGCTCACCAGCCTCCCGTCGGTCTGCCGCGGCACGAGGGCATACCACGAGATGTAGGCGGGAAGAAGCCAGGCGTAGACGATCGCGTGCCCGGTGAACCAGAACAGCGTGCGGTTCAGCAAGGGATCGGTACGCTCGAGGATCCCCAGCGACCATGGAAGCAGGAAGCCGATGAACGAGGTCGCGATCCCGATGGACGCGAGGTTCCACATCACGTAGGTGATCACCGAGATGAAGGCGAGCAGCGGGATGCGCTCACCCCGATTCTCCTTCCGCCAGCGCGCCAGCAGGACGTACAGGTGGACGGACGCGATGTAGGTGCTGACGACAAGGAGCACGAGACCGAGATAGTAGGCCCAGTGGGCTTGAAGCGGTGCGTAGGCCGTGAATAGCACCGAAGCCCGGTTGGTGGTCACCGACCAGATCACCATCACGTTCGCGGCAAGTAGCGTCCAGAGGGTGGCGTGCAGGAAACCCGGTATCATCGGGCGCGCCAGTGCCCGCGCCGTCAGCAGCGGCAGGAAGGCGTTGGAGAACGCGAAGGTGAAGAAAAGCGCGTTCGCCACGCCGTGCGCGGTGAGCCCCTGATAGTAGCTGCGAAGCGCCGGGAAGTAGCGGAGGATGTCGATGTTGGCGTATGAAAGGCCCTGCGCGAAGCCGTGGGCGACGCCGGCCGCGAGCGCGAAGTAGCCGACGTACAGCGTCCAGCGAACAAGCCGCCGCTGATTCTGCGGAAACTGGTAGCCGGCTGGATCGAGGACGACGGTCCGGGTACTCTCGGCGGCGCTCATTCGACGATCACCTTTCCGGACATGAGGTGGTGGCCGGCACCGCAGTACTCATGGCAGATCAGGAGATGCTCGCCGGGCTGCTCGAAGCGGTAGGTGTTCCTCGAGATCTGCCCCGGGATCAGCATCATGTTCACCCGCGTCCCCGAAATGTGCAGGCCGTGGATCACGTCGGTCGCCGCAGCCAGAAACGTCACTTCCGAGCCGGCCGGAACCCGGATCTCGGCCGGATTCCACGACCATGCGCTCGCGAGCAGGACCACTTCGTAGCGGCCGGGGCCCACCTCCCGGACCCCTGGATTGTCGAACGGCTCGACACGGTTGATAGTGAGCGGATCCACCTCGCCCGCCCGGCCCGGGAGATGAATGCCGGCCGCAACCGACGTGACCAACAACGCGATCAAGAACGCACCGAGCATGACCGCGCCCAGCCAAAGGAACGCCTTCTCGTACTGATGAACTCTCATCGCTCCTACCGTTCGAGCAGGGTGAGGTACATGATCGCCCACATGGCGGCGAGCGCCATCAGGAAGACGAGCATGATGAAGAGAGTGCCCGACCCCGGTTCCTCTTCGGGACGAATCCGGTCGGGTCGGCCTGCCTCAGACTCACCACCCCCCGGAGGAACGCCGGGCTCTTCAGCCATCGGTAGCCTCCCGATTCTTGCACAGCTTCGATTGGAGCGAGCCGCGGACGCGCCTCACAAGCGGTCTATGAGGACAGCTGGGTGTCCCAGCGCCGAACTCGTCTGCCCAGAACCCTCAGGAAACCGATGAACACGATCAGGAGTACCGCGGCCACCACCGCATCGCCGAGAACGAAGCGGCCCGAAAGGAGCACGTTGATGAACCGCCAGATATAGAAGACCATCGGGATGCCGATGATCACGAAGACCCCCATTCCGATCATGAGACCGGCGAGTCCGGGGCCCTCTTTACTCTCCCCGACTTCTTTTTCTTCTTGTGTCTCCAAGCCTACCCCCGTGGCGGAGTGACCGTTCTCTTGTAAGAGGATCGTCAGGCTTCGGCAAGTCGCCCGTTCTCGGAGGGAACCCGAGTGTACGGAGCCCGCCGAGCGCGAATCGCCACCGCCGCACCCATGAGGGAGTCATGACACACACACTTCGAACCGCCTCTGTTCTTATCGCTATGACCCTGTCGATCGCTGCTGACGCGTCGGCTCAAGCGGCCGCTGACGATGCCGATGAGGAGGCCGTGGTCGCGGTCGTCTCGCAGCTGTTCGACGGCATGAGGATGGGCGACAGCGCCATGGTGCGGCGCACCTTCGCGCCGGAGGCCAGGCTGATGAGCACCGGCATCCGCGACGGGCAGCCGACTCTCCAGTCCGTCGAGATCGACCGGTTCGTCGAGGCCGTCGGGACGCCTCACGAAGAGGTGTGGGACGAGCGGCTATGGAACATCGAGGTTCGCGTCGACGCGAACCTGGCCACCGTCTGGACCGACTACGCGTTCTATCTCGGCGACGAGCTCAGCCACTGCGGCGTCGATGCGTTTCAGCTCTTCAGGAGTCCCGACGGCTGGAAGATCTTCCAGATCGCGGACACGCGAAGGGGCGCCGACACCTGCGAGATCGGCCGCTAGAATCTTCGACCCAACCGCCGATCGGAGAGGTAGGCGCGTGCGTCAGCTTGCTGCGAGGGCGACCAGTGCCCAGAATACGTGCGACTTAGTCGCCCTTGACGTGAACTCAGCAAAGGAGGTGATCTGTGTCTGAGGGGAGTAGATCCGAGCCTGGCTCGGCGCGGGCAAACGATCGCCTCTGCGCAGGCTGAGCCGACAAGCGCGGCTCAGCCTCGGCAGGAGAGATTGAAGAACGCTCGCCTAGGACCGATGTCGTAAGAGGCGTCGTGCCGAGCTAGGACGGAGCGTACCCCGGCGGGCCGCCGGCTCACAGAGCTGGCGGCCCGCCCCTTTTTCATACCGCGGGCTCTTCG
>JARRMU010000150.1:0-2732 GCA_037385645.1 Gemmatimonadales bacterium | reverse complement strand
GGCCCGCCCCTTTTTTATACCGCGGGCTCTTCGCGCCCATCGGCCCGCAGCCAGTGCGGTACCCAACCGATGGCGACCAACTCCACGTCCACATCGACACGTCGAGGACGCAGCTCCACCTCCTCGAACTCTTCCAGCGCCTCCTCCCAGCGCTCGGCGATCTCCGCCGTCGCTTCCGTGAGATCGTCTCGCAACTCGGAGATCTCCCGCTCCAGTCTCTCCACGCGCTCTGCCGCTTCCTCGGCGCCCATGCGAGCGGTCGTCTGCTGCCGGTACTTGCCGAGGCTGGTCGACGCGCCTCGCGTGGTCCGCCGGCCCAGAAAGGCGCCCAGGAGCGACTCTCCGACGGAAACAATCATCTCCCGCTTCCGGGCAGCCGCCGTCTCCGTCTTCTTGATGAGGGCCAACTCGGCACTCCTCAGCTGATCCTCCAGCCGCCGCAGCCTCTTCTCGTGCCGTGCCACGATCTTATCGGTTTCCTCATCGCGTGCCTCCCGGGCTTTCTGCCTCAACCGAAGCGCGAACTCCGAGGCCGAAGCTCCGGGAGACGAGTACTCGTCGAGCGACGGGCAGTGCAACACGCCGAGCCTCCTCGTCCGGTAGAGGTGGTCCGCGAGCTCACGGCTGGCACGCTTCAGATCGCGTTCGTCGTTGAGTCGCGCCGGCAGCGGGCCATAGCGAGCCTCGCGCGTCGGCGCGCTCTCCAGCGCCTCCGAGTCGAGTCCCAGATCGCATGACCTCTCCCACGTCACGGTTCCGTCGGTGCCAGGCATAGCCAAGAGTGCGACCGATTCGGTCTCGTCCGCGCCTCGCTTGCGATCGACGAAGCTGACCCTGGCCAGCCCGAGCGCCCCCGCCCGATAGGCGAGCTCGGCGGGAGCTCCGGCCGCTTCGCCCGAACCGACGCCGGGGCCTCGCAACACCGGCAGGAAATACTGACGCACTGCCACCCCCACGGCCGGAGGCCCTGCCGACGGGGGCGTGCGGGCGACCCATGTGGTGCTGCCCGCAGTCCGCGTGGCGAACGTGGCGCTCGCGGAGGGAGGGGTCGCGGTAGTCGCGGCAGGCGGGCCCGTGGCGGGCACGGCCGCTGCGGCAGCGGCCTTCGCCGCAGCTGCCATCGCAGGCTTTCCAGCCATCAGCTCGCGCACCTGGGCTCGAGTGAGCGGCCCCCGCAGGTAGCTCATCGCCCAGCGCGTGTGGAAGGTTACCGGTCCCTCGTCGTGGACATTGTGCAGGAGGAACACTCGCTTGCCGAGAGAGGCGATCGTCTTTCCTATCTCGCTTTTTTGCAGAGTGTTGCCAGCTTCGTGTGAAGCCCCTTCGAGGCCGTCCAGGACCCGCAGCTTGTCTCGTTCGGTCTGCATCCGGCCGATGAACCAGGTGCCGGCGTTGCTGAGCGCCTTGTAGTCCAGATCCACGGGGTTCTGCGTCGCCACGAGGAGACCAACGCCGTACGCGCGAGCCTGCTTCAGCAGCGTGAGGAACGGCCGCTTGCTCGGGGGCTCGGCCACCGGCGGCAGGAAGCCGAACACCTCATCCATGTAGAGGAGCGCGCGTAGGCTGGTCGTGCCTGGCTGAGCACGCATCCAGGTGATCACCTCGTCGAGCAGCAGCGTGACGAAAAACATCCGTTCCGCTTCGGAGAGGTGGGCGATGTAAAAGACGGAGTGCCTCGGCCTCCCGTCGGCGGTCGCGAGCAGGCTGGGAATGTCCAGCGGCACCCCCTCGAGCCACTCCTTGAAGCTGGGAGACGCAATCAGCGTGTTCAGCCCCATCGCCAGCTCCAACCGCTCCTTCTCCGGATAGAAGGTGTCGATGTCGAACGCCCCGAGCTGACGGACAGGTGGGTTCGCTATGGCGCCGATTAGCGTCGGGAGGTCCAGCGCGTAGCCCTGGCGCCAGTAGTGCTCGATCAGGTTGGCGAGAAGGACATGCTCCCGGGATCGCGCCGGATCCGCCTCGAGCCCGATGAGGCCGAGTAGCCCACTAGACAGACCGGCGATGCGCTCGCGCAGGTGCTCCGCATCGGTCTCCCAGGAGGCACGCGGCGCCGCGAGCGATCCCAGCACGGAGACGGGGACGCCGGCCGGGCTACCGGGCGTGTAGATGGCGAAATCGGCCGCCTCTCGGAGGGCCCGGATCCTGTCGCCATCCTGCCCCCAATCTGACAGCCCGCGTCGCCACAGCTCGGCCTGACTCGCCGCGAATTCCTCGAGCTCCATGCCCTTCCGGCGAGCATCGTCGGCGTTGACCCAGGGAAGAAAGTCCTCGGGCTTCAAATCCGGAAAGGTGAGCAGCAGGTTGGTGATGTCGCCTTTCGGGTCCAGAATGATCGCCGGGACGCCGTCGATGGCCGCTTCCTCCAGCACTCCGACACAGAGCCCGGTCTTGCCGCTCCCCGTCATGCCCACGCAGACGCCATGCGTGGTGAGGTCACGGGCGTCGTACATGACCAACTCGTCCCGCAGCTCACCGGCGGGGACATCATATTGTCGCCCCAGATAGAAGACGCCCAGCTTCTCGAAATCCATATCCCTCTCCCGAAGCCAACGGGCTTGAACCACCGCCCATCAATGACGACCGCAGCAGATGACCAGACCATCCGGCACACGTTATCATGCACCGGCAGGCGCGTCCTGTCACAGGCGGCCATCGTGGCCCGTTTCCCAGGTGAAGGCCGGGTTCGCCACCGATGCGGGGAACGATGCCACTGGATGGCCGTATCATCC
>JARRMU010000149.1:0-5433 GCA_037385645.1 Gemmatimonadales bacterium | reverse complement strand
AATGCAGTCAGCGTGAGAACGGCGAACGGGAGCGCAGTGCGCGGGATCTTCATGGGGACCTCCAGCTTGTCGTGAAGCGTTGGCCATCCCGTTGTTCGCCCGAAGAGACAGCCTTACCATTCTGACAAGCACCCACTCTACTCTCTCACGGTCACCCGACGGTTATCTGCCACGTGACCGCGCCGATCCGCCTGTAGAAGCGGCCTGGAGGGAGCTATGATAGAGCTCCGCTGCCTAGGAGCCTTGGAGTTGCACGATCCGCAGGATCGTCGCGAATTCCGCTCCGTCCTCGCCCAACCCAAGCGTGTCGCGCTGCTCGTCTACCTCGTATTAGGTCGTCCACACGGGTTTCACTCTCGCGAGCGGCTGTTCGCCATGTTCTGGCCTGAGTCGAGTCAACCGCGCGCGAGAAAGGCACTCGATCAAGCCGTCTACGTTCTGCGCCAGGGCCTCGGCGCGCGTGTCGTCGACCGGCGCGAGGACGGAAGCGTCCGAATCAATCTCCAGCGACTGTCCTGCGACGCCCTCCAGTTCGAAGAAATGCTGCAGCAAGGCCGGCAGAAAGACGCGGTCGAGCTCTATCGGGGCGATTTGCTCGATGGATTTCACGTCGATGGCTGTGGGGATTTCGAGCGGTGGTTGGATGCGGAGCGGCGAAGGCTTCGACTGCAGGTACGTGATGCGACGACCTCGCTCGCAGATGCGGACCTGCAGCGAGGCAATCTCGTGGGCGCGCTGCGCTGGCAGCGCAAGGCGGCCGAGTGGGCTCCGTACGACGAAGAGCTCCTGCGGAAACGGCTCGAGCTGCTCGACCGTCTCGGCGACCGTGCGGGCGCGATTCGCGCCTACGAGCGCTTTGAGACCGGACTGCTCACGGATCTGGAGCTCGAACCCTCCGAGGAAACACGCGCCCTCATCGAGCGAATCCGCGCCGAGCCTGCACGGTCCGTATCGGAAGAGTGGTCTGTCGATCAACCCGACGAGAATGTCGAGATACCTGCCTAACCTCCGGTGCCCACCTTCCCCGCCGAGTCGCGAAGGCGATCCAGGCATCGGATTCTGGTCGGCGGCGTTGCAGCACTCACCGGAGCCGTCGGGCTGTTCGCGGGCCTCCTGTGGCCAGGCGGAAACGCCAGCGAGGCGGGCGTCGAGAGAACCGAGTGGTCTGGCCATCGAGTGCTGGTTTCGCCGCTCCGAAACGAGACGGACGATCCCTCACTCGACGCGCTCGGCAGGCTGGCCGCTGACTGGATTGGCCAGGAACTGGCGACCACGGGCGTCGTTTCGGTAGTTCCTTGGGCGAGCGCGCTTCGCGATGCTCCGGTTCCCGCTATCACTGACAGCGCCTCGGAAGAACGCGAGTTCTGGCTTAAGCTCGCTTCGGTCGCGCAAGCCCGTTACCTCGTAGCTGGAGCGTACCGGCAGGTACGCGACAGCCTCCGCTTCGACGTTCAAGTCCTGGACACGGATTCGGGCGAGCTGGTCCGAGCAATCAACGGCATCACCGGACCTGTTTCGGAGCCGGCGGTCACGCTAGAAGACGTACGTCGCCGCACAGCAGCGGCTCTGGCGACGGCCGTGGATCCGCGGCTGGCCTCCTGGGAGAGGGTGGTCCACCCCCCTCCCAGCCTGGAGGCGTACCGCCTCTTTTCCTCCGGTATGGACCTGTTTCTGGGATGGATGCGTAGTGGCAATCCCGCTCAGACCATGAGTGAAGCCACCGACTACTTCCACCGTGCGGCGGCGTTGGACTCGTCGTTTATCGCGCCGCTGATCTGGGCTTACTATGGGCACCACTACGCCGGCGAATGGCCGCAGCGCGATTCGGTGGTCAAGGTCGTCGCGGCGCGCCGGCTGCAATTGACACCGTTCGAGAGAGCGGTGGTCGATGGTCAGCTCGCCGCGACGCGCGGCGACTGGTCGGGCCAGTTCGACGCGTACGCCCACGCTGTCGCGATCGTCCCCACGTCCGAGTGGCGCTACCGGTTGGCGGAGGCCGCCTACGGGCTGAGAAGGTATCGAGAGGCCGCCCGGATCTTGTCGAATCTTGATCCGGACTTCGGATGGCTGTCTCGCTGGGAGGGGTATTGGATCACCCTAACGAGAGCTCGGCATTTGGCGGGTGACCACGAAGCCGAGTTGATGGACGCAGAACGCTATCGGAGTCTGTACCCGGAATCCGGCGTCGCGATGCGCGCCAAAGTGAGAGTTATGGCTGCACTCGGTCGGACCGACGAGGCGCTCCAACTTGCATCGCAGCTGCGCGACGCCAATTCGAAATGGCACACCGCGCTGGTCAGCTGGACGGTAGGGGAGCTCAGAGCTCACGGACAATCGTTGGCAGCCGAGGAGCTGCTCGGCAGCTGGCTCGCGTGGTACGACTCGTTGCCCGGGGACGAACGAAGCCGGATTTGGGGCACCAGTCTTCTTCTTCTTGCCGGCAGGCTCGATGAGTTGCAGGCCCGATCCGAAGAGGAGCTGAGTACCCCGCTATCGGCTGGGCAACGGCTGAGTGTTCTCTCCGTGCTCGGAATCGTGGCCGCCCGTCGCGGGGATGAGGATGGAGCCCGGGAGTACATGGCCGAGATCGATCGCCAAGCAGACCCCGCGTTCCGAGGTGGGAGCTTGCTTCTTCGGGCGGAGATCGCCGCTCAGCTGGACGAACGGGATCGTGCCATCTCGCTACTCCAGGCCGCGTACCAGGAAGGCTTCCAGTACGATATTGCCCTGCACACGAATCCCCTCCTCGATCCGATCCGCGATGAACGAGCTTTCCAAGAGATGCTTCAAGGACGTTGACGCCGCCGGATTCTACGAGGAGCGGCGGTCACGAAAACGAAGAGCCCGCTCAGTGAGCGGGCTCTCGCTCGGTATCTCCTTCCTGATGAGCCAACCGTCTATTTCGGCCCCCGGTATTCAGCATGCCGATGTTGGTCGCGCGGGGAGAAGGAGATCGAGGCTCCCGGCGCGTGAGCGCCACCGAGCTACTGGCTCATCGCGTTGTTCCTCTCGGCGGCCTGGAGCTTCTTGATATCGTCGGGCGACAGCTGAGGCCGGTCCACCTTGATCGTCAGCTTTTCGAGCGTGGCGGTCAGGGGGAACGGCGGCGTGTAGTCCTCGTCGTTGACGCCGGTCAGCGTGTCCCAGCCGATGTCGAAGCTCTCGTCCCACTGCAGGATCATCGGCAGTGTCTTTTCCATCTTTTTGGTGGCGACGACCTTGCCGTCCACCTTCAGCGTGCCGGTGCCGCCTTTACCCACACCGCTGAAATCGTTGTAGGCGAGCGTGCCGGCCCCCTGGCCATCGTACTTGAAGTCGAACTCCAGCGTGTGCTTGCCGGGCGTGAGTGCCTCCGGGCCCTCCCACTTGATGCGCTCGAGGTCGATCAGATTCCACAGGAACACCGGCCTGCCCTTGAGCAGGTAGAAGCCATAGCCGGCGAAGCGCCCCCCCGAGGTCAGGATGATGCCCTCGGCGCCGCCCCGGGGCACGTCGAGCTCGGCGGTGATGGTGTAGGACGTGTTGAGCAGCAGCGGCGAGTCGCCCTGCGGGAGTCCCACCATCGGCCGGGTGTAGACGAACTCGGTGCGGCCGGCGGTGATGTTCGGGCGCGGGGCAACGATCCGGGCCGCCACCGACGCATCCAGGGGCAGGACCTGGTACTTCTTCGCCTCCTCCAGAAACTTCGCGCGGAGCTCCGTCACCTTGTCCGGATGCTGAGCCGCGATGTCCTCGGCCTGGCTGAAGTCCTTGCTCAGGTCGTAGAGCTGGAACACCTGGTTGTTCAGCGGATCCGGGTTGGCCGGGCTGAACGCATCCCAGGGCACGCGATCGACCTTCGTGCTCAGCAGCCAGGGGTCGTCGTAGAGCGCCCACTGGCCCATCATCTCGAAGTACTGCGTCGTGTGGCGTGTCGGCGCATCGGCGCTCGCCGCATCGAAGGTGTAGGCGAAGCTCGTGCCCTCGATAGGCTTTTGCTTGATGCCATCCACGTAGTCGGGAGCGGAGATCCCGGTGACCTCTAGGATGGTCGGCAGGACGTCGATGACGTGCACGAACTGTTCACGTAGCCCGCCTGTGTCCTTGATACGCGCCGGCCACGACACGGCCATGTTCTGGTTGATGCCGCCGAGGCGCGACGCGTTCTGCTTGAACCAATCGAAGGGCGTGTCGAAGGCCCACGACCACCCGGCCGACATGTGGTTGTAGGTCTCCTCGGTGCCCCATACGTCGTACCACTTCATTTGCTCCGCGACCGGCATCATGTTCACGCCATTGAAGAAAGCGACCTCGTTGGGCGTGCCGAGCGGCCCGCCCTCCGCGCTGGTGCCGTTGTCGCCGTTGATGTAAATGACGAGCGTGTTGTCGAGCTTGCCGAGGTCCTCGAAGGCCTGGATCACGCGGCCGATCTCATGGTCGTTGTACGCGGCGTAGGCCGCGAAGACCTCCACCTGGCGGATAAACAGCTTCTTCTCCTCGGCGCTGAGCTGATCCCACGGCTTCAGGACCGTATCGGGCCAGGCCGTGAGCTTCGAATCCTCGGGGATCACGCCGAGCCGCTTCTGGTTCTCGAAGATGGTCTCGCGCAGCTTGTTGTAGCCCTCGTCGAAGAGGTGCATGTCGTGGATCCTGTCCACCCACTCCTGGGTCGGGTGATGGGGCGCGTGGGTGGCCCCGGGCGCGTACTTGATGAAGAGCGGCTTGCTGGGGTCGATCTGGTGCATCCGCGTCAGCCAGTCGATGGCGTCGTCGGCCATCGCGGTCACGAGGTTCCAGGTCCCCTCCTGGCCCTTGAACGGGTAGATCTGCGTCGTGTTGCGAAACAGGTTCGGCTGCCACTGGTTCGCGTCACCGCCGACGAAGCCGTAGAAGTACTCGAACCCCATGCCGGTCGGCCACTGGTCGAAGGGTCCCGTCTGGCTCGCCTCGAACGCCGGGGTGTTGTGGTCCTTGCCAAACCAGGAGGTGTTGTAGCCGTTGTCGAGCAGGATGCGCCCAATCGTCGCCTTGTCCTCGGCGATGATGCTGTTGTAGCCCGGGAAGCCCGACGACTGCTCCGAGATCACGCCGAAGCCGGCCGAATGGTGGTTGCGTCCGGTGATCAGCGCCGCCCGCGTCGGCGAGCACAGCGCGGTCGAGAAGACCCGGTTGTAGCGCAGGCCCTCTTCCGCGACGCGATCCATCGCCGGTGTCGGGATCACGCCGCCGAAGGTGCTCGGAACCGCGAAGCCGGCATCGTCGGTGATGATCAGCAGGATGCTCGGCGCGTTCGCCGGCGGAACGATGCGCGGCGCCCACCACGGCGTCGATTGCAGGGCGTCGTCCTTGATCACGCCGCCGAACTGCGGGTCCGGCGCCGGCAGCTGAGTGGCGGGAATCGTCGTCGTCGCGCCGGGCGAACCCAGTTCACCGGTAACCTGCTGGTCGGAGCCG
>JARRMU010000148.1:0-5519 GCA_037385645.1 Gemmatimonadales bacterium | reverse complement strand
GGCGTCGGGCTCATGCCGAGCGCGCATGTCCGCGACGATGACGCGATACCGACCATCCAGAACCGGCACCTGGTATCGGAAGGTCTCCTTCATGCCATCCGCGCCCGGGATCATGACAACCGGACTCCCGCTTCCGGCGTCCAGGTAGGTGACCCCGACGCCGTCGGAGAAGACGAGCCGGCGGGAGGGATAGGCAAGGCCGTCCGGGTCGTGGATCGGTGGGCGGAGCAGGCGCCGGTTCCGCCGGCGGACCCAGGCCGCATATCCACCGAGGAGGAGTGCCAGGCCTGCCGCGGTCCGGGCGGCGGCAGCGCGCCGCGCAGAGGTCATCGCGACACGAAGTCAGGCAAGCTCTTCGCCCAGCTGGGCGAGGAGAGCGTCGGGCTCCAGCCGCTCCCCGAACCGCTTCGCGAGGTCGGCTGCATCTTCCATTCTACCCAGTGCAAACAGCTCACGCAGGGACGATCCGGCGCGAGGGTTGCTCGGCCAGTCCGCATCGTAGCGCTCCCGCAGCTCGTTCGAGAGGATCGCGCTCAGCATCCACGCCCGGAGCCGGCGGGCACTGGTGAAATCTCCCTCGGCATGCTCCAGAAACGAGCGGGGGTCATAGCGTACGCCGGTGGCGTGGTGCATCAGCTGTGCGTAGCGGGCCCGATGCTCGCTGGGGCGCTCGATCGCGGCCAGCTCGAGCTCGTAGACGACGGTGGCCGCGTCGCGGCGAAGCGCCTGCGTGTCCACGAAGGCCGCGAGGCGCAGGTAGTCGGCGAGCGCCTCGCCGGAGAGTCCCGTGGTACGCTCCACCCACGCTCCGCTACTCGTCAGCCGGGCGAACGCTCGCCCGAACCCCCGCGCGACGGAGCTGTCCCCGAGGCAGCGGTACTCGAACGGTAGATCGGGAGCCGTGTAGGCAGCGTGGAGGGCTCCCCCAATCGCCCTGAGCACCCCCTGACAGCCGGCCCGCCCACCCACCGGAGCGATACAGATCACCACATCGTCGGGCACGCGCAGCGCTGCGAAGAAGGCACGGGCACGCTTCAGCGGACGAGCGTCGCGATCCAGCCTGATCCGACCCTTCGCCTCCAAGGGAATGGCGAGAGCGGCGAGGTCTCGGGCAGTCGCTTGCAGTACTTCCCGCGGCTTGAAGACATCGTCCAGCCACGCCATCCGACGCAGCCTTCGCATGTCGGATCTCTCCGCCTCGTCCGGGGAAAGGTCAAGCCAGGCTCGCAGATGGTAGACGAGCTGTTCACGAAACACCTCTTCCGTCTGGTCCAGGACCTGCTGCGCCTGTCGTCCCGCTACTCTGAGGCTGAAACCGGCCAGCCGGGAGCACGCGTCGACATACGGGCCATATCCCAACGACGCGGCGGCCTGCCGTACTCTGTAGTTCCGGTCCATGAGCACGGGCGCGACCTCTTCGAGCTCCTGGTTCCGCCGCTCCTCCAACTCCAGCGCGGGACCGCGCTCGGAGTTCCGCAACAGATCGAGAACACCGGTGAGCGGTCGTTCGTGGCCGTCGACGTCGAACGTCGTCGTGCTCTCCCAGGCATAGATCTCGTCGTCCAGCGGCGCGCGCACGCGCTCAAGATGCCGGGTGCCCAACCACTCGAGCAGCAGCCGGAGCCGGCGTTCCTCTCCGCCCGAGGATTCCGCCAAAGCCTTCTCCACGACGGGCATCGAGACCGAGATGTCCAGCAGCGGATCGGAATCGTAGAGCTCCTCCAGCTGCGGCCTGGTCTTCAGGCCAGCCTCGGAGAGGTATCGTTCTTCGCGGGCGCGCGCGAGAAAGCGCTCCGCCCTGAGGCGAAGCTCGTCCAGTGTGAGGTTCAAGCGCTCAGGACTGGTTGGCCGTCGCGACGCACGACAACGAGCGCCGCGCGCCCGGCGGGTCGTTCGGCGGGAGACGGTCTGCGGGCATGCTGGCGCTCATGCCGAGGCGGCCTCGAGCAAGGCCTGCAGGTGGCCTGGCAGGCCGTCGATGGCGACCCGTTCCTGCTGGAGCGAATCACGGTCGCGGACGGTGACCGTCTGGTCCTCGAGCGTCTGGCCGTCGATCGTGATACAGTACGGCGTGCCGGCCTCGTCTTGCCGACGGTAGCGTCGGCCGATGGAACCGGCTTCGTCGTAGAAGACGGTGACTCCCTCGCGAAGCTCACCGGCTACCCTCTTGGCCACATCGGGCATTCCATCCTTCTTGACGAGCGGAAAGACGGCCGCCTTGATGGGCGCCAGGCGCGGATGAAGCCGGAGGAGCACGCGCTCGTCGCCTTCGATCTCCTCCTCCGCGTACGCATCGGCGAGGACGACGAGAAGTGTGCGGTCGAGCCCTGCCGATGTCTCGATGACGAACGGAAGAAAGCGGTCGCCGCTCGCCGGATCGAAGTACTCCAGCTTCTTGCCCGAGAACTCCTGATGACGCGACAGGTCGAAATCGGTCCTGTTGTGGATCCCCTCGATCTCCTGCCAGCCGAAGGGGAAGAGGTACTGGATGTCGAACGCGGTCTTCGCGTAGTGGGCCAGTTCGTCAGGGCCGTGCTCGTGGAAGCGTAGTCGCTCCGGAGACACGCCGAGCCCGCGAACCCACTCCATGCGGCGCTGCTTCCAGGTCTCGAACCACTCCGCATCGGTGCCGGGCTCGACGAAGTACTGCATCTCCATCTGCTCGAACTCCCTCATCCGGAAGATGAAGTTGCCTGGAGTGATCTCGTTCCTGAACGCCTTCCCTATCTGTGCGATCCCGAACGGGACTTTCTGTCGCGCCGTCTCCTGGATGTTGCGGAAGTTGACGTATATCCCCTGCGCGGTTTCGGGTCTCAGATAGACGGTGGACGCCTCGTCCTGCACCGGTCCCATGAAGGTGTGGAACATGAGGTTGAATTGGCGCGGCTCCGTAAACGTCCCCGACATCCCGCACGAGGGGCATTGAACGCCATCGAGCTCATCGGCGCGGAAGCGGCGGTGGCAATTGCGGCACTCGACGAGCGGGTCCGTGAACCCCTCCACGTGGCCGCTGGCCTCCCACACGCGAGGGTTCATGAGGATTCCGGCATCCACACCCTCCACGTCGGCCCTGCGGTGTACCATCTCCTGCCACCAGGCGGCGCGGATGTTGTTCTTGAGCTCGACCCCTAGCGGCCCGTAGTCGTAGACGGATCCGACGCCCCCGTAAATCTCGGAGGATTGAAAGATGAATCCGCGCCGCTTGCACAGCGACGCGAGCTTGTTCATGAGGTCCGGCGGATGTCCACCCGAGCTGTCGCCGTTCGCCATTCCGATTCGATCTGGGGTCCTTGTGTGGTGTGTCCGCCGGATGCGTCGTCCCGTCGAGACCTTTTCGGGCCCGAAATGGTAGCGTGCGGCTGCTCCGGGCGGCAACTGACGGCTGCGCTTACCTTCTTCGGATGACTTTCGGGCCCGGATCATCCGTTCGAGTCATCGGGCACCGCGGCGCGGCCGGCGTGGCACCGGAGAACACCCTACCCTCGCTGCGTCATGCCGTTCGCGCCGGGGCGCACGCGGTCGAGTTCGACGTTCAATGTACGAGCGACGGCCGACTCGTCCTCCTGCATGACTCGACAGTCGATCGGACGACGGATGGCTCCGGTCGGATCGACGACCTGTCGTTTGACGAAGTGCGAGGGCTCGACGCTGGATACCGCTTCACCTCGAACGGTGGCAGCGGGTTCCCGTTCCGGGGCCGCAACGTGCGGATCCCCACGCTGACAGAGGCGTTCGCCGAGATCGGCGACGACATCCCCGTCGTCTTGGAGATCAAGTCGCACCACGCCGGGGAGCGGATTCCTGGCTGGCTGTCCGCGCACGATGTCGCCGCACGCACGCTGGTCGGCTCCTTCTCCCGTGCAGCCCTGGAGCTCGCGGCGCCTTTCGCATCCTGGCGCTGCGCGAGCGAGGGAGAGCTGCGCTCCTACGTGCTGCTGGGCAAGGTCGGTCTCGGCCGAGCCGTCGTGCCTGACGCCGATGCCGTGATGGTACCCGAGCGGTACCGGGGAATTCGTATCGTCACCCCGAGATTCGTGCGCCGGGCCCACCGCGACGGGCTCGGCGTCTTCGTCTGGACGGTGAACCGGCCGGACGCGATGCGTCGTCTGTGGGACTGGGGCGTAGACGGTCTGATTTCTAACGAACCGGGCCGGGCGCTTCGCATTCTGAGGGAGAGGATCGCCTCGGGAGTCGAGGGTTGAACGCGACGAGGACGATCCTTCACGTCGACATGGACGCCTTCTACGCCGCGATAGAGGTGCGGGAGAACCCTGATCTCGCCGGTAGGCCCGTCGTGGTAGGCTCGGATCCGAAGCAGGGACGGGGGCGAGGCGTCGTGGCGGCGGCCGGTTACGAGGCCCGCGAATACGGCATCCGCTCCGCCATGCCGATCTCGGAAGCCTACCGCCGATGCCCGGACGCCGCCTTCGTCAGGCCGAGAGGGATTCTGTACGCAGAGGTCTCCAGCCGCATTTTCGACATCTTCGATCGATACACGGATCTCGTCGAGCCGCTGAGCATAGACGAGGCGTTCCTCGACGTGACGGCGAGCGGTGCCCTGTTCGGAGACGGGCGGGCGATCGCTGCCGCGATCAAGAGTCAGATACGCGCGGAAGAATCGCTGAGCGCCTCGGTGGGCGTCGCGTCGGTGAAGTTCTTGGCGAAGATCGCGAGCGACCTCGAGAAACCGGACGGACTCGTGGTGGTCGACCCGGGATCGGAGGTCGAATTCCTCGCCCCTCTCGCGATCGAGAGACTCTGGGGAGCGGGTCCGAAGACGCTGGAGCGTTTGTACGCAGTCGGCATCCGGACTTTTGGAGACATGCAGGTCCTCGATCGAGAGCAGCTCGTCCGGCTGTTCGGAGAAGCGGCCGGTGCCCGCTTCTATCGACTCTGCAGAGGAGTGGACGAGCGGCCCGTCCGTTCCGAGCGGGCGCGCAAGTCTCTGGGCAAAGAGATCACGTTCGACGCGGATGTAATGGATCGGAGAACGGTCGAGCGCACCCTCTTCCGGCTCTGCGAACAAGTAGCGGCGGCGCTTCGACGCCGAGACCTTGCGGGAACGACCGTGACGATGAAACTCCGTTGGGAGGGGTTCGAGACGGTAACCCGGCAGGTGACCCTCGCGAGGCCCGTGAACACCTTCGAGGGGATATGGCCCGTCGCTGTGAGACTGCTGCGGGACGCGGACAGTAAGTCTCGTCGCGTCCGACTGGTAGGCGTGAGCCTCTCCGGTCTCGTCTCGGAAGGCCGGGGACAGCTCTCCCTGTTTGAGGCTGCAGAGGGAGAGGATCGCCAGGTGGCGCGGGCGATCGATACGCTGAAGAAGCGGTTCGGACGGGATGCGGTGACGCGCGCCGAGCTGCTGAACGACGACTAGCTAGCCGACTGATGGACCCCTCCGGAAGGGAACGACGATGACCACAGTCTTCCACATGACGCCTGCGTCGGCGAAAGCCCTTCTGGTTACTGGCCGTTCTATGCATCCTCATGGCCGCGCTGACGTTGATGTTCGGCTA
>JARRMU010000147.1:0-10869 GCA_037385645.1 Gemmatimonadales bacterium | reverse complement strand
CCTCCAGGCCCTGGAGCACAGGGCCGGGCGGCGCGCGGGCGGGCGCCGCTTCGGGCCGCGGGAGCTGGACTTGGACCTGCTACTGTATGGAGAGGACGTGATCGAGGAGGATGAGCTGAGAGTGCCGCACCCGAGGATGACCGAGCGGCCGTTCGTGATGTGGCCGCTGTCCGAGATTGCGGGTGACTGGGTTCACCCGAAGGCGGGCCTGACGGTCGAACGCCTCGCCGCCGGCCTGCCGCGAGACGGCCTTCGCGTATACGCTCCCTCGACCTCCTGGTTGGAGGGCGCATGATTCGCTCGACGCGCCGCTTCGTCGGATCCCGTCACCGACGCGCGCGGGTCGTGGGGGGACTGCTCGCCGTCGCGGTCTGGACGGCGTGCGGGGACCGGACGGAGGCCGGCGAGTCGGGAGCCGGTTCAGCTTCCGATGGCGCGGTCCGGAGCTCCGGCACGGACACCGCCCTGGCCCGCCTGGCGTCGGAGCTGCTCCCGGGCGTCGAGCAAAGCAGCCGCATCCGGGCCGCGACGCCGCCCGCGCTCGCTTCGAGCTCGAGGGAGAGCCTGGAGGGCTTCCTCTCCCGCGCCCTGGTGGAGCAGCTGCCGGATGAGAAGGCCGGAGCCGTGGCGGCCGTCTACGCTCGCCTCGGCTTGCTGCCCGACACGCTTCAGCTCGGACCCCTGTTCCGTTCGCTCCTCCTCGAGCAGGTGGTCGGCTACTACGATCCGCGTCGCGACACCCTGTACGTGGTCGAAGATGTTTCCGAAGACCAGCTGCAGCCCATCCTCGTTCACGAGCTCGTCCATGCGCTCCAAGACCAGCAGATTGACCTCGACTCCCTGACGCGATCGGTCGGCGAGCTGAACGATCGCGCCACCGCCGCCCAGGCGGCGCTGGAGGGACATGCCACATACGTCATGATGGAGTGGCTCATCTCGAGACAGACCGGCGCCCCGGTAGACCTGACCGCGATGCCGGATCTCGGCGGCCTTCTCGGCAGTCTGGATCCTTCGCTGCTTGCCGGGACGCCCGTCATGAGAGGCGGATCCGACGCGTCCCCTGCCGCTCGGGAACGATCTGCCCGAATCCACCGAGCAGGTTCTCCACCCCGACCGTTTTCTCGGCGAGCGGGACCATCCCTCCGATGTCGCGTTCATGGAGGATCCGCCAACCACCTGGCACGAGATCCAGTCGGACGGCCTCGGGGAGCTCGAGACACGCATCTTCCTGGAGGAGCACCTGGGCGATCCTGACACGGCCGCGTCGGCGGCGGAAGGTTGGGATGGGGACCGGTACCGTCTGCTGCGCGACGAAGGTCGGGAGGTGCTGATCTGGGCGAGCGTGTGGGACTCGGAACGTGACGCCGTCGAGTTTGAGGAGGCGGTGGGGCGGGCCTTCGACGAGCGGTACGCGGATGACGCGGGCGCTCGGGTGGTCGGCGTCGAGCGCCGCCAGGTGGAAGGGCGGCCCGTCGTCATCGTGGTAGACGCGCCGGAGGGGTTGGACCCGAGCTCACTCGAGACCGCCCTGCGCTTCGAGGTTCGGGGCGGCTGAGGTCTGCAGGGTGAAGGCCCTCGGGTGACCGGCGGATCGTTCCGGATAGGGATTCCGGGCCGAGAGCCGGGGAGCTACGAGGTCCAGATCGAGCGGGGCGCGTTGGCGGATCTCCCGCGGCTGAGCCGGCAGGCGGCGCCGGCTCATCGCTACGCCATCATCTCCGACAGCCGAGTGGGGCCTCTCTACGGCGAACGGGCACGCGCGGCCCTGGAGGCCGACGGCAAGGAGGCGACGCTGTTCACCTTCCCGGCCGGCGAGTGGAACAAGACCCGGCAGGAGTGGGCCCGCCTCTCCGATGAGCTGCTTGCGGAGGGCTACGGGCGAGACTGCGCGGTCGTGGCGGTCGGTGGAGGGGTCACCGGCGATCTGGCGGGGTTCGTAGCCGCCACCTACATGCGCGGCGTCCCGTACGTACAGGTTCCCACCTCCTTGCTCGCCATGCTGGACAGCTCGGTGGGCGGGAAGACCGGTCTGGACACGCTGGAGGCGAAGAACCCGGTCGGTGCGTTTCACCAGCCGAGCCTGGTCCTCATCGACCCCGACTTGCTGGACACCCTGCCGGTCTTTCAGCTCGCTTCCGGCCTCGCTGAGGCCGTCAAGGCGGCCGCGATCGCCGACGAGGCGCTCTTCGCCTGGCTTGAAGCCCACGTGCCTCAGCTCCTGGAGAAGGATCCGGAGCTCCTGACGGAGCTCATCCGTCGGGCTGTGGCCATCAAGGCCGAGGTGGTGGAGGAGGATCCGCAGGAGTCTGGCAGGCGGGAAATCCTGAACTTCGGGCACACGATCGGCCACTCGCTCGAGGCGCTGGCGGGCTACGGCGTCATGCACGGGGAGGCCGTCGCCTTCGGCATGCGCGTCGAATCGCGGATCGGGGAGATCCTGGGCGTGACGGAGGAGGGGACCTCGGAGCGCCTGGCCGCTCTCCTGGAGGTCTGCGAGCTGGACCGGCCGGTGGAGGAGGAGTTCACGGCGGGACGGCTTCTGGAGGCGGCGCAGTCCGATAAGAAGGTCCGCGGCTCGACGCTTCGGTGCGTTCTCCTCGAACGGATCGGCAGGGTGGCGCCGGCCGCCGACAGCGGCTGGGCCCACGAGCTCTCCTCCGATCGCGCCCAGGAGCTGCTGCTGACCGCTTTACGCTCGTAGGGGCGCGGTGCAGATTGCGACCGGTCGCCTCGAGGGACGTGGCGAGAGGCCGTACGCCCACGTATGGTGTGCTCAAGGATGAGTCAGGAAACGACGACGTTCGCAACTAGCGTCGACCCGCGCACGCTCGGAGCTGTGCTCCGGGCGCAGGCGGATCGGCATCCCGATGACCCGTTCATCGTCTTCGGCGATCGCTCCTGGTCTTTCTGCCGGTTGGAGACGGAGTCGACCTGCCTCGCCGCCGCTCTGGCCGAGCTTGGCGTCGAGCCCGGCGACCGGATCGCCATCGATCTTCCCAACTGGCCGGAGTTCGCCGTCACCCTGTTCGCGGCCGCGAAGCTCGGGGCCACGGTCGTGCCGCTGAACCCGGAGCTCGCTCCGCGCGACGTCCAGTTCATGCTGCGGAACTCGGAGGCGACGGTCGTCGTGGCCGCGGAGCAGTACGGGGATCGCGACTACCTGCAGCTGTTCGAGACGATGCTGGTGGGCCTGCCGGACCTCCAGTACGTGGTCACGGTCGGAGAAGAGGATCTCTGGTACGACGACCGAATCTACCAGTTCGAGGATCTGGTATCGGCGGGCCGGGGCCGTGAGCTTCCGGATGCCGAGCTGGACCCGAGCGAGGCCGCGCTGGCGATCCTCTATACGGCGGGAACCACCGGGAAGGCGAAGGGCGTTGTCCTGTCGCACGCCAACCTCGTGCTGACGTCCGAGGCCACGGGGAGGGCGATCGGCTTGAGGCCGGACGACGTTACCCTTTGCGCGGTGCCGCTGTTCAACATCTTCGGCATGAGTACCCTTCTGGGAGCGCTGCTCAGCGGCTCGAGAGTCGTTCTTCAGGAGCGCTTCGAGCCCGCCGAAGCCGTCGCGCTGGTGGAGACCCACCGGGCCACGGTGCTGCACGGGGTCCCGACGATGTTCGTCATGGCGTTGCGGGAGGCGGGCGGGCGTGACCTGTCCTCGCTTCGCACCGGCATCGTGGCCGGCGCTCCCGTCGCGGCCGATCTCGTCTCCAGAGTCAGGGAGGAGCTCGTTCCGAATCTGGAGATCGGGTACGGCTTGACCGAGACGTCGCCGACCGTGACCCTCACCTCTCCGACCGATCCGGCGGAGAAGCGGAGCGGCACTGTGGGCCGGCCACTGGCCGGTGTCTCCGTGCAGGTCTGCGACGAGGCTGGCGGAGCGCTCTCAGCGGGCCAGGAAGGGCTGGTGGCCGTCAAGGGCTTCAATGTCATGCTCGGCTACTTCCGGCAGCCGGGCGAGACGGCCGCGGCGCTCACGCCCGAGGGCTACCTGACGACCGGCGACATCGGCGTACTCGACGACGAGGGCTACCTTCAGATCGTCGGCCGAGCCGGGGACGACATCATTCGGGGCGGATACTCGATCCACCCACGAGAGGTGGAGGATCACCTCCGCTCCCATCCGGCGGTGATGAACGCCGTCGTGGTGGGGGTCCCCAACGAGGTGCTGGGCGAGCTCATCTGCGCTTGTGTTCAGCCGCTCGAAGGTGCGATCATTACGGGCGATGAGCTGCGCGAATACTGTGCATCGGCGCTGGCTGGCTACAAGGTGCCGGATCTCGTGCGGTTCTTCGAGGTATTCCCTATGATGCCGAGCGGGAGAGTTCGGCGCGTCGAAGTAGCTGAGCTGGCGCGCGCGGAGCTGTCCGGCTCGGAGGGCTGAGCGCCGGGAACGGCGTCGCCCACGAGCCGCCGGGCTCGACCCGAAGCGTCGGTCGAGGACCCGCCGGCACCGGTATGGAGGCCCCGGTCGGCCTCCCAGGAAGATGGAGAGACTCCCCGCATCATCCCCCTCGGGTGATCCCGAGGGCGAGATCGGGGGGCCTCTCGCCCGCGAAAGCGGGTTAAGTCATTATGAAACCGACACTTTCATCCGAAATGACAAGCGAGAGGTAATGAACGACAAGTATCCGGCGGCGCCTCACATGCCCGCCAATAAGCAACCCGCATCCCACAACGCCGCCCTCCTGATCGACTTCGACAACGTGACCATGGCCATCCGGTCGAACCTCGCCGCCGAGCTGCGGAAGCTGCTCGACTCGGACATCATCCGCGGCAAGGTCTCCGTACAGCGCGCCTATGCCGATTGGAGGCGTTACCCGCAGTACGTGGTTCCGCTCTCGGAGGCGTCGATCGACCTGATCTTTGCTCCGGCGTACGGTTCCACGAAGAAGAACGCGACCGACATCCGGCTCGCAATCGACGCGCTCGAGATCGTCTTCACCCGGCCCGAGATCGGGACCTTCATCCTGCTTTCCGGAGATTCCGACTTCTCGAGCATGGTGCTGAAGCTGAAGGAGTACGGTAAGTACGTCATCGGCGTCGGCCTCCAGGAGTCGGCGTCCGACCTCCTGATCCAGAACTGCGACGAGTACTATAGCTACAACAGCCTGTCCGGCCTCACATCGTTCGCGGACATGCAGCGCGAGAGCGTGGGCCCGTGGGAGTTGTGCGAGCGCGCGTTGGAGCGGATGGTGGATCGGGGCGACGTGATGCGCTCGGATCGGCTCAAGCAGGTCATGGTCGAGCTCGATCCAAGCTTCGATGAGAAGTCCATAGGCTTCACGAAGCGAGGTTGGCGTGCCGCCGCACAAGCCCGCGTCGAGCGGCCAGGGAGCGGTCGCGTACGCAGACCGATCGGCTCACTCCGCCCCGCAGCACGAAGCCTCGCCGCCGGCCCAGAAGCGGCCTCGCGGCGGACGGGGCCGCGGTCGCTCGAAGCGGCATGCCGAGGCGGAGACCGATGCGTCGGCCGAGATGACGAAGCGGGGCGGTGGAGAGCGGGCAGAGGCGGACTCCAAGCCCGAGCCTCGTCCGGCCGAGGGGCAGCCGCCGGGCCTCGGCCTGCGGGAGGCCTACAGCTTGCTTCGCGACGTCGTCAGCTCCCGGTCGCGTGGGGACCGTGGGGTGCGAGACTCGGAGGTGAAGCGCGAGATGCTGAAGCAGCGCCCCGAGTTCGATGAGGGGGAACTGGGGTTCAGCAAGTTCACGCGCTTCCTGGCGCAGGCTCACGACGAAGAGATCGTGAACGTCACGCAGGGTGAGGACGGCAACTTCCAGATTGCTCCGCTCGAGCCGGCGGCGGAGGCCCGGAAGGCCGATCGCGGCCGCCGAGGCCGGACCGAGCGCCGCCGAAAGGAAGAGCCGGTGGCCGAAGTCGCCGAGCCGAGCCCGGAGGCCGGCGAGCCTGACGGGCCAGAGACGGAGCAGGCCGAGCCGGCCGCCGAGTCCATCGAGTCCACGAAACCCGAGCAAGAGACGGCCGAGTCCACGAGTCGCGGGAGGACGGGCCAGCGTCGGGGACTGCGTCAAAGGCGGGGGCGTCGCGGAGGCGGCAAACCCCAGCCACCGCCGGCCTCCGGGCCGGATTCGTCCGAGGAGTCGGCGGCCGGTGCCGAGCCGGTCGCGGCGTTTCAGGCGGCGCCGCATCCGGGGGGGCGACCGCAGCCCGAGCCTGAACCCGAGCGGAAGCGGCCGGAACCGGAGTCGAAAGCCGAGACACGGGCCGAGCCGAAGCAGGGAGGCCTTTCTCGATTCCGTCGGGGAGGCCGGGGGGGACGCGGTCGGGGCCCGAGCGCCGGACCGAAGAAAGCCAAGACGACCGAGGTTGAGGCCTCCGCTGCGCCGGAGGCCGAGACGATCGGGATCCCCGATACGCCTGCCGGGGAGACTCCCGCCGCGCCGGCGCCGGAGACGGCGGGGGTTGCTTCGGACGGCGGAGGCGACGCGACCGGAGACATCGTCGAGCACATGGTCAGGAACTACAAGGGCGTCGGTCGAAAGACGGCGGAAACTCTCGCCGCGGAGCTCGGCAAGGACGTCTTCGACGTGATCGACACGGATCCTGATCGAATCCGCTCCATCCTGCCCGGACGCCGCGCCGACGCGGTCATCGCGGGCCGCGCGGCCGAGGGCGCGTAGGAGCGCGGCGACACCTCGAAGCCTTGTCCCTCCCGCGGCCACGGGCGCTCGAACCTCTCCCCCGAGGTTTCTACGCCCGTCCATCACGCGACGTGGCGCGGGCGCTACTCGGCCAGGTTCTCGTCTCCGAGAGCCCCGAGGGCCGGGCCTCCGGCCGGATCGTCGAGACGGAGGCGTACACAGGTCCCGAAGATCCCGCCTGCCATGCCGCGGCGAGCGTCGGCAGAACGAAGCGAAACGACCCGCTCTTCGGCCCACCGGGCACCGCCTACATCCATCTCAACTACGGGGTCCACTGGTGCCTCAACGCCGTGACCGACCGGGAAGGTCACCCGGCCGCCGTCCTGATTCGCGCACTCGAGCCGATCGAGGGCATCGGGATCATGCGTTCGCGCAGGGGCCGGGACGAGCTCACCAACGGGCCAGGCCGGCTCGCCGAGGCGCTCGCGATAGGGCCCGAGCACCAGCGCCACATCCTCAGGAAGCCGCCGCTGTGGATCGGTGCCGGCGACCCGGTGGCGGATGAGTGGGTGGTGAACACCTCCCGCATAGGCATCTCCAAGGCTCGCGACTGGGCGTTGCGCTACTACGTGAAGGAGAGTCCGTGGGTCTCACGGCGTTGAGCGAGGAGCTTCTGCAGCTCCACCACGACGCCTTCGTCTTCGACGGCCACAACGACGCGGCCATCCGCCTGCTCGCCGGAGAGGACCTCTCCCAACGTTTGGAGGGTGGGCACCTGGACCTGCCCCGGATGCGAGAGGCCGGTTTCGACGGAGGGATCTTCGCCCTGTGGAGCGACCCGGCGTCGGAGCGACCGCTCGAGAAGGCGCTGAGCGATGCGGCACGCTTCGCGGCGTTCCTCCAGGAAACACCCGGGATGCACCTCGTCCTGAACGCCGGGGATCTCGCCGTGGCCGAACGCGCCGGCGACGTCGCGGTCCTCATCGGCGTGGAGGGGGCGTACGGGGTCGAGCGCCCCGACGACGTCGACCGCCTGTACGATGTCGGCGTGCGCTGCGTCACGCTGACGTGGATGGCTCATACCTCGTGGGCCGATGCTTCCGGTCTCGAGCCGAGGCACGGAGGCCTGACGCGGGAGGGGCGCCGGATCCTGGCGCGCATCGAGAAGCTCGGGATGATGGCCGACATCAGCCATGCGGCGGACGCGACCGCCCGGGACGTGCTCCGCGTGGCCGAGCGTCCGCCGATCGCATCACACTCGGGCGTCCGCCGCATCGCCGACCATCACCGCAACCTGCCCGACGACTTGCTGGAGCTCCTCGCACGACGAGAGGGCGTGCTCGGCGTGGTCTTCTTCAGCGGCTATCTGGACGCCGAGTTCTGGCTCGCCGCCAGCGAGATCGGAGCCAGGCTCGAGAACGAGGGCACCGAGACCGGCTCCAATCCGCGGAGCGCGCTCGCCCACGCCGTCTCCGAGGAAGTCACGCCCGTGCCGTTCGAGCGTCTGCTCGCCCACTTCCACCACGCGATCTCGGTCGTCGGCCCGGAGCACGTCGGACTCGGAAGCGATTTCGACGGCGTGATCGCGCTGCCGGAGGGGCTCGTGGATGTGAGGGATCTGCCGAAGATAACCTCGGCGCTCGCGGCGTCCGGCCTGAGCGCCGGCGAGCTCTCCGCCGTTCTGGGGGGCAACCTCCGCCGTGCCATCGAGAGCGTCCTCGCTTGACGGCGCTCCATAAACCGTTGAATCTTCGTTAGATGCCAGACTACGGCGCCCTGTCGCTACTGCCGCCTCTACTGGCGATCCTTCTCGCCGTCTACACGCGGGAGGTGTACCTCTCGCTGGCGGCGGGGATCTGGCTCGGGTGGACGATCGTCGAGAGCTGGAACCCGCTGACGGGTGCGGCGCGAGCGGTCAACGAGACGGTCGGCGTCCTCGGCGAGCCCGGTAACACCCGCATCCTGCTCTTCACCTTCATGGTCGGCTCGCTGATCGCGATCGTACAGGCGAACGGTGGCGTCGACGGCTTCGTCGCGTGGGTGGAACGCAGGCGGTGGGTGACGGACGGTCGCCGGGCACAGTTGCTCGCATGGCTGATCGGCGTCGTGATCTTCATCGAATCCAACATCACGATCCTCGTGACCGGTTCGGTGTGCCGGCCGCTGTTCGACCGGTTCCGGGTGTCGAGAGAAAAGCTCGCCTACCTGGCCGACTCGACGTCGGCGCCGATCTGCATCCTCGTGCCGTTCAACGCCTGGGGCGGCTACATCCTCGGATTGCTCGCAGCCCTGGGGGTCGCCGCTCCGATGGGCGTGTTCGTCGCAGCGATTCCGCTCAACTTCTACCCCCTGGCTGCCGTGCTGCTCGCCGGGGCTACGGCGGCGTTCGGCCTGGAATGGGGCCCCATGCGCGCGGCGGAGGAGCGCACCCGGGCCGGGGAGCTGCACTGGGAACATGCGGGTGCGCTCGCCGATCCGGAGGAGATCGCGCCGCCTGCCGCGCCCGGGCTTCCGCGCCGGCCCGTCAACCTGATCCTGCCCGTGGCGGCGATGGTGCTCTCGATGCCGGTGGGCATGTACATCACGGGCGGTGGCACGATGGCGGCCGGCTCGGGGTCGCTGAGCGTGCTGTGGGCGGTCATCGTGGGGGTCGGGGTCGCCTCCGTCCTGACGCTGAGCCAGAGGCTGCTACCCGTCCAGGAGCTCAGCCGCGTCAGCCTGCACGGGGCGGGCGGACTGACGGGCATGGCGCTGGTCCTTTTGCTGGCGATCGCGCTGGGCGCGGCGACCGTGGAACTGGGAACCGGCGAGTTCATCGCCGGGCTGGTCGCCGGCCGTATTCCGCTGCCTGCCCTGCTTCCCATTATCTTCCTCGCCGGAGCCGGAACCTCGTTTGCGACGGGGAGCAGTTGGGGGACGTTCGCGATCATGATTCCCGTCGCGGTTCCGCTGGCGGTGTCGCTGGGGCTGCCGATCGCCCCCTTCGTCGCCGCCGTGCTCTCCGGAGGTATCTTCGGAGACCACTGCAGCCCGATCAGCGACACCACCGTGATCTCTTCGCTGGCAGCGGCCTCCGACCACATCGAGCACGTGCGCACCCAGCTGCCTTACGCGTTGGCTGCGGGGGGAGTCGCGATCCTGGCTTTTGCCGCGAACGGGAGCTTCTTGGCCACATGAGAAACGACGTCATGGTGATCGACCCAGGGGCGCGAGCCGGGCCCCGGTCCTGCGCCTTGCTGCTCTCGATCGTGGTCGGTCTCGGCGGCGCCCGCTCCACGGCTGCTCAGGAGGTCGGAATGTCGGACGAAGGAATCGACGCCCTCGGTCGCTTCGCCGCTCTGGCACTCGAGTGCGTTCACAAGGAGTACCCGAACAAGATCGCCCACGTCCTGCAGGGCGATGAGGACGTCGCCCCGCCCCGCGAGCTGACGCCCGCCTTCTTCGGCTGCTACGACTGGCATTCCTCGGTTCACGGCCACTGGCTGCTCACCCGCCTCGCGCGAGTGAGTCCCGATGCGGAGTTCGCGCCCGCCGCACGCGCGGCCCTGGAACGCAGCCTCTCCGCTGCCAACGTGAACCGGGAAGTGGAGTACCTGGCCGGCGACGGTCGGGTCTCCTTCGAGCGCCCCTACGGGCTTGCCTGGCTCCTTCAGCTCGCCGCCGAGCTGCGGGAGTGGGACGACGCAGCGGCCCGTCGGTGGAGCCGGAATCTGGAGCCGTTGGAGACGGCGGCGGCGGAGCGGATCAGGGCCTGGCTGCCGAAACTCGCCTATCCGATTCGGGCCGGCGAGCACTCCCAGAGCGCGTTCGCTTTCGGCCTCATCATGGATTGGGCTCGCATCGCCGGGGATGGGGAGATGAGCGCGCTTCTCTCCGAGACCGCCCGACGCCTCTATTTGGGAGATCGCGATTGTCCGCTGGCCTACGAGCCCTCCGGACAGGACTTTCTCTCGCCCTGCCTGGCCGAAGCGGATCTGATGCGTCGCGTGCTGGGTCCCGCCGAGTACGCGGACTGGCTGGAGAGCTTCCTTCCCGGGATCCCGCCGGACGATCGCGCCGTTTGGCTGGTACCGGGGATCGTGACCGACCGGTCCGATCCGAAGTTGGCGCATCTGGATGGCCTGAACTTGAGTCGAGCCTGGATGCTGGAGGGGATCATATCGGGGTTGCCGGAAGAGGATCCGCGCCTTCCCTCCCTCAGGTCCGCCGCCGAGCAGCACCGGCAGCGAGGCCTGGAAGGCGCGACGGGCGAATTCTACGAGG
>JARRMU010000146.1:11089-14431 GCA_037385645.1 Gemmatimonadales bacterium | reverse complement strand
AGATCGGCCAGCATCGTCTGCTCCAGGGGCTATGGGTGGTCTGGAACCACGGCAGTGGCGCTCGCCTGTATGGATGGCCTTTGCCTGAGAATGGTTGGACCGCGCTCCGCCTCTCCGGAGAGAGAGCGGCGATCGGGCTCGGTTCCCATCTCCAGCGCCCGCTCTGGTTTTCCAGGTTTCGTGGCACTTCCATTGCCTAAGTAAGAGGCGGATAGCTGACTAGGAGGTTGTCATGCTGGGAGTGATTTTTGGCCTGCTGGTCGTTACGGCGCTGACGGTCCATTACGTCCTGGTCGAGCGCCCGCGACAGCGAGCCCAAAGGCTCGAGGGCCCCCATCCGATACCGCTGGCGTTGGCGGATATCATCGGGAAGGTGCCCGAGGGAGTGTTCCTCCAGCCGACGCTCACCTGGGGCCGCTTGCGTCCCGATGGAGACGTCGAGCTTGGAATCCATCCCCTCCTGCTCGGCCTTGCCGGTCCGTCGCGTGCGGTCAACCCCTGCGCCGGGCCCGGAAGAATCGAGAAAGGTCAGCCCATCGCTGAAATCGCCGCGGGCGAAGGACAGCTGTCTGTCCGCTCGCCTGCCAGCGGGCGCATCGTCGAGACGAACCCCCGGATTGCTGCCGACTCGAGCTGGCGTGGAGCCACGCTGGATGACGGCAGTTGGGTGTGCAGAGTCCGGCCCGACCGGCTATCCGATGAGATCGGGAGCTGGTTGATCGCCGACAAGGCGGTGGAGTGGACCAGGCGGAGGTACGGAGACATCCGTGACTCCATGCTTGCACTGGCCTTTCGCGGCGAGCCGGAGCTGATGCTGGCCGACGGAGGAGAAATTCCGGTCGGAATCCTGACACAGCTCGATGGTGCTTCCTGGCTGCAGTTCGAGAAGGACTTCCTCGACCCGACGTCCTGAGCCAGGACGGCTTTTAAGCGAGTTGACACAGTCGTGTGACTGAGAAAATCGCCGGGGGATTCATGGATAGAAGAACCGCCGTCAAGACGCTCTGCGTCGCGACCGGCTCGGCCCTCACCGGGAAGAAGCTCGCGGCTCAGGAAGTCGACAGGTCGACTGATGGGATGGAGCCGATGGCCGTGCTCGTGGACACCACGGTCTGCGAAGGCTGCCGCGAGTGCGAGTTCGCGTGCGCCGCGGCCAACGGCCTCCCGGAGCCCCCCGACGAGGTCGACTTCGGTGAGGAGCGGACGACCTCGGGGACTCAGTGGACGGTCGTCAATCGCTACGACACCGACGATGGCGAGGTCTTCGTCAGGAGACAATGCATGCATTGCCTCCGGCCGGCCTGCGCCTCGGCGTGCCTGACCCAGGCCATGCACAAGACGCCTGAAGGACCCGTCGTGTGGCGGGAGAACAAGTGCATGGGCTGTCGGTTCTGCATGGTCTCGTGCCCGTTCGACGTGCCGAAGTTCGAGTACGACAGCGCCAACCCCCGCATCCTCAAGTGTCAGATGTGCTGGGAGCGGCTCCAGGAGGGCGAGGTGCCGGCCTGCGTGGAGAACTGCCCGTACGAAGCGGTCACGTTCGGTCCCCGGTCGGAGATGATTGAAGAAGCCCGCCGCCGCATCTATGAAGAGCCCGACAAGTACGTTCACCACATCTACGGGGAGCACGAGGCGGGCGGGACCTCCTGGCTCTATCTGGCCTCGGTGCCCTTCGAGCAGCTGGGCTTCAGGACGGATCTGGCGGCGACGCCGTATCCCGACCTGACGCGCGAATTCCTGTACGCGGTTCCGTTCGTCCTTACAGTGGTTCCGCCCTTCCTGCTGGCGCTGGGCAAGGCCTCGAAGAATGGCGAATCGGCCGGATCGGCCGAGGCGGAGGAATAAATCATGGAGAGCAAGGCGTTGGCGGATAGCGGAGCCGAGGGCCTCAGCGTTTCGGCCCTGCCGGCCGAGATCGGTCGCTTCGCCCGGTTCATGCTGAGCGAGCTCCGGCCGAAGGGACGCATTCTCACACCGTTCAACGTGATCAGCGGCGCCATCGTGCTGCTCACGATCGGCCTGCTGGTGATCCGGTTCACTCAGGGTCTGGGAGCCATAACGAACCTCTCCCAGGACAGCCCGTGGGGTCTGTGGATCGGGTTCGACGTGATCACGGGTGTGGCATTCGCGGGCGGGGCCTACGTGCTGAGCTTCATCGTCTATGTCATGAATCAGGAGAAGTACCGGCCGATCGCGAGAGTCACCATCCTGAACGGCTTCCTGGCCTACGTCTTCTATGCCGGCGCCCTGCTGTTGGACCTCGGCCGGCCGTGGAAGGTCGTGAACCCGATCATCGGGAACTCGTTCGGCGTCAGCTCGGTGATGTTCCTCGTAGCCTGGCACTTCCTCCTCTACATGATGGCCGAGTTCGTCGAGTTCTCACCGACGATCGCCGAGTGGGCCGGATGGCCGAGGCTCAGGAAGCGGCTTCACGCGCTCACGCTGGGGGCTGTGATCTTCGGCATCACCCTGTCGATCCTTCATCAGTCCGGCCTCGGCGCCCTGTTCCTCATGGCCCGGGACAAGGTGCACCCGCTCTGGTACTCCCAGTTCATCCCGATCCTGTTCTTCATCTCGAGCATCTTCGCGGGCCTCTCGATGGTGATCTTCGAGGGCACGATCACCCACAAGGTGTTCCACGACCGTGTAGGCGAGCGGCTGGAGCGCACCTACCCTGAGATCCTGACCGGGTTGGCGAGAATCTGCGCCGGCACGATGTTCGTGTACCTCTTCCTCCAGTTGCTGGTGTTCGTGCACGGGAGGCGTTGGGCCTACATCGATACAGGATGGGGCGCCTGGTATCTGCTGGAAGTCCTGGGTCTGGTTGCCCTGCCGACCTACCTCTTCTTGCATGGCTACAGCCGCGGAAGGCTCGGGATGATTCGAGTTGCCGCGATCCTGACCCTCGTGGGAATCGTCATCAACCGCCTGAACGTCTCCGTCATAGCCTTCAAGTGGTACGCTCCGGTGCCGTACGTGCCGAGCTGGCAGGAGGTCGTGGTAACGCTCGGGGTGATCTCGGCCGAGATCTGGGTCTTCCGTTGGATCGTGAGTCGAATGCCGGTGCTTGACCGGGCGTTCTCCACCACCAGACGTGAAACATCGTTCAGACCGGTGACTGCAGCGGCAGTGCCGGCCACGAAATGAGGTGAGATCATGGAGGGCATCGTCGATCCGTTTGCCATGAAAGGCGTCGAATACCTGATCGCCGTCGCCTTCTTGTTGCTCTTCGTCGGATTCTGGAAGCTGTTGAGCCGTCCGGCCGGGCTGGTGCTGCGTCCAGCCGCAGGGCTAGCCACCAGCTCGACGTTCAGGCCAGCGCCAGAAGGGTGGTTTGCCCTG
>JARRMU010000146.1:5428-11030 GCA_037385645.1 Gemmatimonadales bacterium | reverse complement strand
CCACCAGGGTCACTCGTGGGCCGTGCCGGAGGGCGCAGACGTCGTCAGGGTCGGCATGGATGACTTCGCCCAGAAGCTTCTTGGTGAGCCGAGCTCGATCGACCTCCCGCCTGTCGGAACGAAGCTGCGTCAGGGCGGGCACGCCTGGAGGGTGGAGGTCGATTCGGGCTCGGTCCCCATGCTCTCCCCGGTGGATGGTGAGGTTCTGGCCGTGAATCCGGAACTCGATGACAGCCCCGATCTGGTGACCCGCGCTCCCTACGACGACGGCTGGCTGATGAAGGTGCGGATCGGCGACGCCGGGGCGCTGCGGAAAAACCTCCTCTCCGGGCGGATGGCGAATGCCTGGATGGAAGATACGAACGAGCGACTCCGGACTTTTTCGTCTGTTACACTCGGCGTGCTGCTGCCGGACGGCGGCGTACCCGTGCAGGGTTTCGCACGAGCGCTCTCACCGGACGGCTGGGTGGAGGTCGCCGAGGAGTTCTTGCTGAGCAAGTAGCAATGCAACGTCCGATTGCGATCAGCCGCGAGCAAGGGGAGCCTCCCTGCATCTGGGTCCTGGCGGGAGTCTTGAATTACCGGCTCTGCGACCGCTCCTACGAGTGCGAGGGCTGTGAGCTGTTTCATGCGTTGGCCGGCGGCACTCGCGCCGGGCGCAGCGCCGGCACGCCGGAATCCCCAGCTGGCCCTGACGCCCCGCCTCCCAGGAAGCCGGCCGGCTCCGCGTCTTGGACCGAGGAGCAGGTGAGATCCCATCTCTACCATGTGCTCGGAAACTGCCGGCTCTACCTCGATCGTCATTACCGGCCGCCGCATTTCTGGCTGCAGGACGAGGGTGAGGGCCACATAAGGGTCGGACTCGCCGCTCACGTCTTTCGCATCCTCAGTCCCATCGACGAGATCGTCACCCCCGGCGTCGGCCTTCACCTGAAGCGCGATCAACCCTGTGGTTGGATCACCCGCAACGGCGTGGCGATCTCTCTCTCCATGCCGGTATCCGGCGTCGTGTCCGCGGTGAACGATTCGTCCCGTGCTCTTGAAGAAACCCGGCCGGATTCCGGCGACTCCTGGCTCTTCCGAGTCAGCTCCAGCGAGCCCCTGTCCGAAGTCGAGGGTCTGCTTCGGGGCGAAGAGATGCTGCTCTGGTATCTGGATAGCATCCGCACGCTGAAGCGGTACCTGCGCGAGGCGGTCTGCTCTCCTCCCATCGATGAGATGTTGGGCCCGGTCATGGCCGACGGTGGCGTGCGGGAGGCCAACCTCGAGGATGTCCTCGGACGGGCTCGATTCGAAAGCCTGCTCGAGGAGATCGCCTGACCCGAGGTCGATCGCCCGGGAGCCCTCCGGCTGCGTTCAGAAGCCGTTGGTGGTACCATTAGTAGGGCCTCGGATCGCACTGAAAGAGGCCTGTGAGGTCGTGAATGGCTGATCGGCCAAAGCTCGCTTTCATAGGCTCTTCGCTGAGCTTCAGGCTCTTCCTCATCCTTCTCCTGACAATCCTCGGCGTCTTCCTTGTCTACAGCACCCTGACGAGCCGCCACGAGAGTCGCATGACCGAGGATCTCGTCAAGGCGGAGGCCTACAGGGCGAGCGACTTCATCCGGCAAACCCTTCAATCCTGCATGATGGACAATGATCGTGGTTGCATCAGGCAGAACATCTCGCTTCTCGGTAACGAGCCGGGAGTGGAGGCAATCCGGATCTACAACAAGAAGGGCCAGATCACCTTTTCCAGCATCGACGCCGAGCTACACTCGCAAGTCGACGAGCAGGCCGAGCCCTGCAAAGCCTGTCACGCGACAGACGACCCCCTGTCGGACGTGCCGAAGGCGGAGCTCGCCCGCATACCCGTGGCGAACGACGCGCACGGCCACCGGCTTCTCCGGATAGTCAATCCGATTCGTAATGCGACCGGATGCGCAGAAGCCGACTGCCACGCTCATACCGCTGACCAATCCGTGCTCGGCGTACTCGACGTTCAGCTATCCATGGCGGAGGCGGACGACGCGATTACGGCCGCCTCGCGGCGGCGGAACGCATTGGCCGCCGGTCTCATCCTCCTCGCGACACTGCTGACCGCGGGCATTCTGTATTGGGGCGTCTATCTTCCGACCAGAAGGCTGCAAGCGGGGACCGAGGCCGTGGCTGGAGGCAAACTGGACGTCGAGATCGATCTCGACCGACACGACGAGCTCGGTCGGTTGGCCAGCTCCTTCAACCTCATGGCGCGCAACCTCAAGTCGGCCGATGAAGAGCTTAGGGGCTGGTCCGAGACGCTGGAGGAGCGTGTGAGCGAGAAGACCGCGGCGCTCGAAGAGGTCAACCGCCAGATGATCCAGGTCGAAAAATCGGCTTCGGTCGGAAAGATGGCGGCGACCGTGGCACACGAGCTCAACAACCCGCTGTCCGGCATCGTCACCTACGCGAAGCTTCTCTCGCGCAAGGTAGCCAAGCAGCTTCCAGAGGGGTCCGAGAAGGACAAGATCATGGAAGACCTGGAACTGATCCGGGCCGAATCGATGCGCTGCGGACAGATCGTGCGCGACCTCCTCACGTACGCTCGCGGGGGGTCGCACGAGCTCGAACGGGCGCATGTCCACGCGCTGGTGGAGCGTGCCCTCAAGTTGACGGCGCATCACATGGAGCTTGGCCGAGTGGCGGTGGAGGCGAAGCTCGAGCTCGCCGATGACGTGATCGTGTGCGACGGGGACCAGATCGTCCAGGCCTTGCTGGCGCTTCTCATCAACGCCCGCGAAGCGATGCCCGACGGCGGCCAGCTGACCGTCGCTACCCGTGAGCACCAGGAAGATCCCGGAATCGTGAAGCTGATCCTGAGCGACACCGGCATCGGCATGTCAAGAGAGATCCAGGAGCGGATCTTCGACCCCTTCTTCAGCACGAAAGCGGAAACAAAGGGGGTGGGCCTCGGCCTCGCTGTGGTGTATGGGATCGTCAGGCGTCACGGTGGGACGATCAGCGTGGAATCCGCTCCCGGAAACGGCGCCACGTTCACGATCGACATCCCGCGACAGCTGTCCGCCGAGATGTTTGTGGGAGCCGAAGAAACCGACACGACTGATTGGGTCGCATGAAGAGAAAGAAGAAGATCCTGATAGTGGACGATGAGCTGTCCGTCAGAAGCTCGCTGGAAGAGTGGTTTCTGGAAGATGGCTTCGAGGTCGAGACGGCCGAGAACGGCGAAGCGGCCCTGCGCACGATGCACAACGCCGGCCCGTTCGATGTCTTCGTGATCGACATCAGGATGCCTGGCATGGACGGCATCACCCTGCAGAAGCGCGTGAAGGAGGTCGACAAAGACGCGGCCATCATCATCCTGACCGCCTTTGCCTCCGTCGACACGGCCGTCGAAGCGCTGAAGCTGGGCGCGTTCGATTACATCACGAAGCCGGTGGATCCGGACGACCTGTCGCACGCGGTGCGGAACGCTCTGCGGCAGAGGGAGCTGAGCGAAGAGAACGTTCGCCTCCGGGACAAGGTCACGGAGATGGGTCTAGCGTCACCGATCATCGGCGAGAGTGCGAAGATGCGTCAAGTCACGGAGATGATCGATGCCGTTGCGGAGACGGACGCGACCGTGGTCATACGCGGCGAGAGTGGAACGGGGAAGGAGCTCGTCGCCCGTGCCATACACGCCCGGAGCCCGCGGCGGTTCTTTCCGATCGTCGCCGTGAACTGCGGATCCATTCCCGACACGCTGCTCGAAAGTGAGCTCTTCGGGCACGAAAAGGGTGCGTTTACCGGCGCTCAATATCGCCGCAAGGGCAAGCTCGAGCTCGCGAACGGCGGCACCCTGTTCCTCGACGAGATCGGCGATATTCCCGCGCAGATGCAGATCGACCTGCTGCGGGTCCTCGAGACGAAGAGGTTCACCCGACTCGGCGGCAACCAGGAGATCACCTCGGACTTCCGTCTCGTGTGCGCGACGAACCAGGATCTGGAAGGCCTCATGAAGGAGGGCACGTTCAGAGAGGACCTCTACTACCGGATAAACGTGTTCACCGTCGACGTGCCTCCGCTGCGCGAGCGACCCGAGGACATACCTCTGCTCGCGAGGTTCTTCGTGGAAAAGTACGCCCGTGCGATGGCCAAGCCCGTCAAGGAGATCTCTGCCGAGGCGGAGGCCGTCCTTCTCGACTACGACTGGCCGGGCAACGTGCGTGAGCTGGAGAACGCGATCGAGCGCGCCCTCGTGATCGGCAACGACCGCGACGTCCAGCCGGTCGATCTTCCGTTCCGGGTTGAGCGCGAGGCAAAAAGGCCGGATGCGTTGGCGCTGACGGCCGTGGAGGAGATGCACATCCGGAGGGTCCTTAGAGAACGAGGAGGCAACGTCACCCACGCCGCCAGGGCGCTGGGCGTCGACCGCGGTACGCTATACAACAAGATGAAGCGCTATGGCATCGAGCGTGAGTAGTGAGCAGGATGATCTACGTCGCCCTCCTGAACGGCTATATGCCTCCGGGCGGCGATGGATTGGCTCCGCGCCTGGCGGAATCGGTTCCCTCCCGGCTTGAACACCTTCCAGTCAACTTCGACCTGTCGGCCTACTACTCGCCGGAGAGAGGCCAGTACAACGCCACGTTGATCCTGGCGCACCTGCTTCGCCACCTTCCCGACTCGAACGCCAAGATCGTCGGCCTGACAAACGTCGACCTCTTCATTCCGGTCCTCACGTTTGTCTTCGGACAGGCGCAGCTGAACGGCCCCGGCGCCGTCGTGTCGACGTACCGGCTCCGAAACGAGTACTACGGTCTTCCGGCCAGCCCCTCACTGCTTTACGACCGGACCGTGAAGGAGATCGTCCACGAGCTCGGGCATACGCTCGGCCTGGTGCACTGCCGGGACTACTCGTGCGTGATGCATGCCTCGACCTACGTGGAGGAGGTCGATCTCAAGGAGGCACGTTTCTGCTCGGACTGCTCCGCAGAGCTGAGCGACGGCTGAACGTTGATGGAGCCGTTTCGCCGTGTGACCGATCACCAGGCCCGCGGCGAGTCTCGGTCTTCCGGCCCGGGTGGAGCCTCCGTCTTCTTCCGGATCCGCACCCTGCGACGAGTCACCCGACGACGTTCCTTGCCAGGTGAACGACAGCATCTCCTCGGTTCACCAGCGGGTTCCCGGCGTGACCGATCACGAGTCCGGCTGCCGGACTCCGGATTCGAGTCGCGTCTTCGCCGAATATGTCCCGGAGAGTGCCGAGAGTCTGGTTCTTCTCCACCCAATCTCCGAGGCCCACCCGTAGCCGTAGAATACCGCTGCGCGGCGCGCGAACCCATGTCCGACGGCTGGCTTGCATCGACGTTCGCTGGCGCTGGGGTCGCGAGAGCATCCCCAGCTGCGCCATGACGCGCAGCACACCCTCGACGCCGATGTCGACGGCCTCGGCGTTGAACCGCTGGGGCTCGCCCGCCTCGTACACCAGCACGCACTTGCCAAGCTTCGCGGCGGCTTGTCGGAGCGACTTCTTCGGCGCTTCGCCATGGATCATGATCGGCGCGCCGAACGCCTCCGCGCATCGGCGAGTCGTCGGATTCTCGAGGTCGCAGCGCACCTGCGGCAGATTGATCCGATCCAGCGA
>JARRMU010000146.1:0-5423 GCA_037385645.1 Gemmatimonadales bacterium | reverse complement strand
GAGGATCCGGGAAAGTGGCGGTTGAGATCCCGGCGGTCCGGCAGGTAGCGTTCCTGGTGGATGAACCTGAACACGTTTACCACCGGCACGGCGACCAGGACACCCTCGAGCGAGGTCGGTTCCACGCGCTCGAGGACGCGGTGGATGATCTCGACGCCGTTCAGCTCGTCGCCGTGGATAGCTGCGCTCAGCCAAAGCGCCGGCCCGGGCTTGGACCCGTTGACGATCTCTACCGGCAGATTGAGCGGGGTCTGGGTCGGCAGGCGGGCCACGAACAGTTCGAGTCGAGCCCTGGTGCCGGGCTCCACCTTGGTGTCTCCGATCGGAAACGGCGAGGGCTGGCCAATTGGAAGCTTCGAGGATTGGTCGGGCACTCGACCCGCCACGCTAACCCTTACCCCGGTCTCGAGTCCTTCCGGGCCGCGCGTTCTTCTCGAGGAACTCCATGACCTTGCCGGCCACGTCCACTTCGGTCGCCGTCTCGATTCCCTCGAGGCCGGGGGAGGAGTTCACCTCCATCACGACGGGCCCGTGATCGGATCGGAGGATGTCGACGCCGGCCACGTTCAGTCCCATGGTACGAGCCGCGCGGACGGCCGTGGATCGCTCCTCCGGTGTAATCTTGATCTTCTCGGCCGTGCCTCCGCGGTGGATGTTGGAGCGGAAGTCGCCCTCGGCACCTCGGCGGATCATGGAGGCGACCACCCGCTGCCCGACGACGAAGCAGCGGATGTCCGAGCCCGCCGCCTCCGCGATGAACTCCTGCACCAGTATGTTCACATCGAGCGACCTGAACGCCTCGATCACCGAGGTGGCTGCCTGGCTCGTTTCGCACAGGACGACGCCGATACCCTGCGTCCCTTCGAGCAGCTTCACGACAAGGGGCGCGCCCTTAACGGTTTGGATCAGACCCTGGACGTCCTTGGTGGAGTGGGCGAACGAGGTGACCGGCAACCCGATTCCGGCCCGGGCGAGGAGCTGCAGGCTGCGCAGCTTGTCTCGCGACCGCGAGATGGCCTGGGACTCGTTCAGCGGAAACACCTTCATCATCTCGAACTGCCGGACGACGGCCGTGCCGTAGAACGTGTAGGAGGCCCCGATTCGGGGAACAACGGCGTCGAAACCCTCCAGCAGCTCGCCTTTGAAGTAGACCTTCGGACGGTGCGACGTGATATCCATGTAGCACCGGAGATAGTCGATCACTCGCACGTCATGTCCACGCTCGAGGCCCGCCTCCTTCAAGCGCCGCGTCGAGTAAAGGGACGCCTTGCGCGACAGAATCGCGATCCTCAAGAGCCACCTCCATGATGGGACCTGCGGGGGAATGGGGCTTGGGATGGGATCGGGCTGGCCGGTTTGCCGGCGAAAAAGGACCTTCCGGGATCGACGAGGAACCGCCCGCGTAGCGTCTGCCGACCCAGCAGCATTCGGAATCCCATTTCGTCTCGGTTCGTCAGTGTGAGCTCGATCGGCCAACGCTGACCGAGGAGCTGCAGTGGTGTCCGGATCACAGGTCGCAAGGCCGCGTGGCCCGAAGACGATTTGACTTCGCGCTCGTCCACGAGCTGAGCTTCCGCGGAGACCGTCGTGCTGGAGTCACGCTGGAATGGGTGCACCTTGAAGCGCACCACATCGATACCGTCCCGGCGAGACACCTGTACATCGAGTGCATGGAGCGCCGAGGAACGGGCGCCCGTATCTATCTTGGCTTTGATGGCCGGGATGTGAAGTTTGGGGAGTGATACCCACTCTCGCCAACCGACCGTCGATGTCGGCTCGCGGCGTCGGCTCATCGCTCGGCTGGCTCTCGTGAATCTTCCCTCGCCCGCGCCCAGATCACGAGCGGGCCGACGCCGAGGCTCAAGGTTTCGCCTGAGGAGATCGAGTGCTTGCCCCAAGGAGATGTGAGGGCTGTCGCGTGCTGTCTCACCATAGTGGTCTAAGCTGGACTGTTGCGGCGCAGGGATCAATGAGTGGTTGGGGATTCCGCATCGGCATTCGGAGTCCGGAGGTCACCGACCGGGCGACCGATCGGTGCGGAGGACGCCGCCGGCTGAGTAGCCGATCAGAGGGAGCTCACCCTGCGGACTTGAGCCACGCGACGTCGTAGGGCTCGAGCGTCACGGACAGTTTGCCCGCTTCCGATTCGAGCTCCGCTTTGGAGACGAGATCGCGGAAGCGCCCCTGAGGCAGCGCCAGTTCCTCGACATCCAACTCCAGCCGCTGGTCTTTATCCGTCACGTTGGTCAGGGCGAGGATGCGCCGTTCCCCGTCGCGCGAGGTTCGCAGCACGGCGAACAGGCTCGGCGAGAGGTCGAGTACCTCCTGGGCCGCGTTGGGATGAAAGGCAGGCTCGCTGACACGGATCGACAGGAGCCGGCCGAACCGCCGCACGATGTGCCGAAGCCTCGACTCCGGATCGCGTCGCGCGGCGAACAGCTCGTTCTCGTCGATGGACTGTCGGTTGATGTCGCGAGCGTGCCCGGTGAGAGTTGCGGCCGACGAGTCGTTGAGCGTTCCGATCAGGCCGTGAAGATAGACGCCGGGTACGCCGCGGAGGACGAGGGCGATGCTGCGCGAGGCCGTGAACCGTCTCACCTGCAGATCCAGCTCCTCGTCCTGATCCACGCGGTTCAGGGCCCCGAACCAGGTGGTGTTGATCTCGTACGGCTCCTCCGAGCCGTCCCCAACGGCGCGGTAGGAGACCAGCGCGCCGTGTTCCCGCGCCCGAGCGACCATGGCCCCGATCGCCTCGGGCGGCAGGATGTCACGCACGCCCATGAGTCCCACGCCGTCGTGCGTGTCGAGCATGTTCAGATACGTGCAGGTCTCCGACGGATACTCCAGCCGCTTCGCCCAGGCCGTCAGGTGGGTCGTGTCCTGCGCGTAGAAGGAGTGGAGGACGAGCGGAGGGAGCGCGAAGTTGTAGACCATCATCGCTTCGTCGGTGCCGTTCCCGAAGTAGGCGAGGTTCTCTTCGTGCGGCACGTTCGTCTCCGTCACGATGGCCACCCGGGGCGCGACGGTCTCGAGGACGTCACGGATCAGCTTGATGATCTCGTGCGTCTGCGCGAGGTTCGCTGACGAAGTGCCCGGTTCCTCCCATAGGTAGGTCACCGCGTCGAGGCGGAGGATATTGGCTCCCCTCCGCACGTAGAGCAGCAACGTCTCGATGATGCGCACGAGGACGTCCGGGTTCTTGTAGTTCAGGTCGACCTGATCGGCGGAGAACGTCGTCCACACCCACGCGGGGCCGTCGATCGTCTCGAATCGAGTGAGGATGTCGCTGGTCCGCGGTCTCCGTATCAACCTCCGCTGCTCGGGCGTCAGCTCGTCCGGGGAGCGGAAGCAATGCACGAGCTCCGTGAAGCGTGGATTGCCGTTCAGGTACTCCTGAAAATGCTCGCTCTCGGCGGAGATGTGGTTCATCACGCCGTCGAACATCAGTTCGTACCGGCTCCCGATCAGCTCGATGTCCTGCCATGATCCGAGGCTCGGATCTACGCTCCTGAAATCGATGATCGAGAATCCGCGGTCGGAGGAGTAGGGGAAGAAGGGCAGGATGTGGATCGTGTTGAACACGCCCCTCAGCCTAGGGCCTTCGAGAAACGCCGCGAGGCAAGCCAGGGGGGAGTGTCCTGTGCCGAGGATCAGATCGCCGTAGGTGATCAGGATCAGGTCGCGCTCGGTGAACCGATCGGCCCGATCCAGGGAGCGTTCTCGCTCGATCAGATCTCGAGGCTTGTGGGCCCAGTACACCTTCATCACGCGCTCGAGCTCGGGGAGCCACGTGTCCGCGACCTCCTCGCTGTAGAGGAAGGCCAGCCGCTGCCGCATTCGCTCGCGCGTCTCCGCCGTAATCTCCAGCGGCGGCTGGGTGAAGTCGGGCTTCGGGTAGTGGAAGGACCACGAGGCTACGGGTTCTGGCAGTGGGGTTCGCCTGGAGTGGGGTCAACGAATCCGGACGACAGAAGGTGTCGGGGACCGGAGCCTACGGATCGGTTCACACGCCGCCCCGCAGAGCGACGGCTCTTCTGACTATTCGGTCTTCCTGGCTTTCTCCCGGCCCGGCAAGTCGGGCCGCTGCGCCTGGCGTTGTCGAGCCCTTTACCCTCGGGTTCAGGACCGGATTATATCCCGCAGGGACGTGGCGCTCACGACCGGCTCGCCGATATAGATCCGAAAGCGCGCTCAAGTGGTGTCCGATCAAGCTCTTTTCTAGGGTGCCTCCGCGGCCATTCGGGAGGTGCTGAAGCCAGTCCTTGAAGCCCCGGACGTCGTCTACGCGGATCGATGTCAGGTCACGCTCTGCTCCAAAGAACTGGCTGGCACGTCGTAGGCGGATCTCCAGATCACGCGCACGTGACGGCGCGAGAGAGCTCGACTGTGCGGTCAACACGACGTGTCGGGCAATGTATTCGCCGAGCTTGGCCATCACTTTCCTACGTTTGCTTCGGGTTCGGGGCATCGAACCGACAGCCGAACCGTTGGGAGGGGCGGGAGGGCTGCCGCTTGGGCCGTCCCTGCCGCCCGACGACATGATCAAGTCGCTGTGGCTCTTGCCGTGGCCGAGACGACCGCATCCAAGCGCTCGGAGACATCGGACCAGTTCACGACCCTCCACCAGTTGTCGACGTACTCCCCCCGCTTGTTCTGGTAGCGGAGGTAGTAGGCGTGCTCCCAGACGTCGAGCACCAGCATGGGAAAGACGCCCTGCGCGCCTAGATTCTGGTGCTTCTCCACCTGCAGGACAACCAGGCACTCGCCCTGCGGCTCCCAAGCCAGGATCGCCCAGCCGCTGCCCTCGACGGCTTTTGCTGCCGCGCTGAACTGGGCCTTCAAGCCCTCGAGAGATCCGAAGTCGGTCTTCACCCTCTGCTCGAGGCTCCAGGACGGGTCGCCGGTCTCCGCCTCGGGGGCCATGTTCGGCCAGAAGATCGAGTGGAGAACGTGCCCCGAGAGGTTGAACGAAAAATTCCGGGAGATTGCCTTGATCGCCCCGTAATCTTCGGATTCTCGTGCTTCGGCGAGCTTCTCGAGTGCGCGGTTGGCTCCATCCACGTAGCCCTGGTGATGGATGTCGTGATGCAGACGCATGGTCTGCTCGTCGATGTAGGGCTCCAACGCGTCGTAGGCGTACGGTAGATCGGGCAGCTGATACGGCTTCATCTCGCCTCCTTCACTATGGGTCGGGGATTGCGAAGCGGTACCTTGAAAGGCCTCGGCTCCGGACAGGACACCTCCGTGAAGAGCCGCCCACGTAAATGCGTCGGCGGTTCGAATCACCGCCTCCCGACGGTACCGAGCACGGCCGTGAACCGTCATCCCGACCCCTATTACTGTATCTTCATTTCCGCTTACTTGATCCCAAGGTAGTTGCCTTTCACCTTCAGGTCAAGTATTTATAAGTAAAGACAGTATCG
>JARRMU010000145.1:0-5609 GCA_037385645.1 Gemmatimonadales bacterium | reverse complement strand
GGTGAAGAGGTGCTGCCAGGTGATCGACGCGTTGTGGGCCGACTCGAACAGCTCTCTCCCCTCGCCCGGCCGCAGGTAGTCCGACACCGGGTCCTCCAAATCGCGAATCAGACGCGCGTCCCAGGCCAGGCCACCGGTGGTCGACAGGTAGCTCTTGGTGATGCTGAACGTCATGTCCACCCGATCGGTATCGCCCCACTCGGCCACGATGTACCCGCCCCGCAGGATCAGGCCGTTCGGGTCGCCGCGGTCCTTCATCGGTCCCACGATCTCCCCGTAGGGACCGGTCGTCAGCAACCGCCCCTTCAGGTAGGCACGAAGATCGTGCCCGAACGGGCTCTCGTTCGCGATGGCGAAGTCGACCGCCGCCGTGACCGCCGCCGAGTCCATCCCCACCTCCACCGGCCGGCGGCGCTCCCAGTCATCGCCGGGTCCCGGGAAGTAGGCCTCGCGAGCATGGCCCGACGCCGCGGCAGCCTCCGCGACGGCCTGCTGGCCTACCTGCAGCGAAGACCAGCCGGTTCCGGCCGCACACGCCAGTTGTGCGGCCAGCGCCAAGGAGATCTGGAGTACTCGACGAACGGGGTCCGGCATCGCGCCCCACGGGTTCGGTGTCACCGGGCAGCAATCTACGGTTCGCACGGGTCGCACGCCTCCGGGCTTCCCCGCTATTTTGTTTGATGTGCGAAGCCAGATCAGCTACGCGTTTCTGAGGTCGGTCAAGCTCGTCAGCCGCCTCTTCTTCGGCTACGAGGTCAAGTGGGTCGGAGATGTGCCCGACGACCCCTGGGCGGACGCCCGCATCATCACGATTCTCAACCACACCAGCCTGTACGAGCCTCTCTTCGCGGGAGGAGCACCGGACCGGGTCCTGAAACGGATAGCCAGGCATGGAGTGGTGCCGGTAGCCGACAAGACGGTGCAGCGACCGCTCGTCGGCCGTTTCTTCCGCCTCGTAGCGGAGGATGTGGTGCCGATCACCCGCCAGCGCGACGACACCTGGGAGCGGTTCATCGCCCAGGCCAGCCAGCCCTACGCCGTAACCGTCATCCTTCCCGAGGGCCGGATGAAGCGAAAGACGGGCCTCGATCTCTCCGGCAACCCGATGACGATCCGCGGCGGGATCGCGGACATCATCCGGGCCGTGCCGGACGGCCGGATGCTGCTGTGCTACAGCCGTGGCCTGCACCACATACAGGCCCCGGGCGAGCTGCTGCCACGCCTCTTCCGGACGGTCAAGGCACGGCTGGAGACGGTGGATCTGCCCACCTATCGGGAGAAGCTGCTGGAGAGCGCAGGGGAGGAGGGTTTCAAGCGAGCGGTGATCGAGGACCTCTCCCGTCGACGGGATTTGTACTGCCGCTGAGCTTCCAGAGGTTCGAAGATCGGAGCTCAGGTGTCCCGGTACGTCCGGCGGCGTGGCCCGTCGTCGGGAGGGGCGCCCTGAGAGTCGTGGTACGTGCGTGGCCGGGCCCGCTTCGAGCCGGACTTCTTTCCGCGCCGGTCGCGCCCCTCGCGGCGCTCCCCCTTACGCCGCTCCCCGCTCCCGCGCCGATCCGGGTGATCGATCAGCACCTGCTTCTTGCGCCGATCCCCGCCCGCGCGGCGGTCGACGCCTGACCGCTCTTCATGCTTCTCGCGTCGTTCGCGGGTCTTATTCTCGACCATCACACGCCAGATATGTGACGAGGTTCACATCAGAAGCTTGGTGGCTCTCGCGAACCAGGCCGAAGCCGCCCGAGGCACGACGAAGCTACGTTGAAGCGCTCAAGGCGGCGACGAAATCGCGCAGCTTGGCCTCATCAAGCCGGCCCCCGGTGCGCAGGCCACTGCACACGTCCACGGCGAACGGCTGGACGGTACGGACGGCCTCCGCCACGTTGTCGGGCCCCAAGCCGCCTGCGAGAAAGATGGGGACGTCCACCGCGTTTCGTATCGCCCGGCTGACCTCCCAGTCGTGCACCCGCCCGGTTCCTCCGAGCTGTTTGACGGCGAGATCGGGCCGTCCCGAGTCGAGCAGAAGGGCGTCCGCGCGGCGCGACACATCCACCGCCTCGTTCAACGACTCGGGGCCGGTCACGTGCACCACCTGGACGAGCCGAACTCCAGGCAGAGCCTCTCGAAGCTCACGGTACGCTCGGGCCCCGACTCTGTCGACCAGTTGAATGGCGGTCGTCACGCACCTGCGGTGTTGGTCGGCGATCTCGCTCGCTTCGGTGCGGGAGGTGAGCAGGAACGTCGATACGGAAGGCGAAACCGCTGCGGCGATCTCCCGAATCAGCGGCTCCGGAATGACTCCGGGGCCGCTCGGCATTTCCGAGACGAGACCGATGGCCGAGGCTCCGTACGCGATCGCGAGTGAGGCCTCCTCCCGTCCGCCGATGCAGCAGACCTTGAAACGGGTGATCATGTGGTCGCGCGCCCGCTGCGGCTCAGTAGGCACCGGCATGGCTTCTCCCGGAGGATCCGTCGCTGCGCGTCGGGGGGATCGACGAACTCCTCCTGGCGTGCCGAGCCCGTGGCGAGAGCCGAGTTTAGGGGAGACCGGTGATCGTAACCGCGGCGCCCCATCTCCCCCACCAGCCGCTCGTGCCGCCGGTATAGCGCGGCGAGCTTCCCGCGCCAGCGCTTGGTCTCCGGGTGGTTGGCATAGCCAGCCTTGTCGAGCGTGAGGATGTTCCATAGCCCGTGCAACTCCCGGTGCTCGCCCAGGAGGTGCGCGCGGCACAGAAGGTGGGGCTCGACGTCCCAGATTCGCACGGTACGACCTCAACTGGCCCGGCGGAGTAGTCGAACATCCAGACTGGCTCGGCGAAGGAATATGCGGAATATTTTCGCGAACGACAGACGGTTCCACGAGCGGCCCGACGGACGGCCTGGAGGTCCTAGAGGTATCTGATGCCCCTTTCCGCTTTCCACCCCGCGGTGTCCGGCTGGTTCGAGCGGCGTTTCGCGTCACCCACATCCGCGCAGGCGCGGGGCTGGAGGGCCATTCGTTCGGGACGTTCGACACTGATCGCGGCGCCCACCGGCTCGGGTAAGACGCTGGCGGCGTTCCTGAACGCCCTGGACGAGTTGCTGACCGACGGGGTCGAGCGCGGCGGGCAGCTTCCGGACGAGACGCGCGTTCTGTACGTCTCACCGCTCAAGGCGCTGAGCGCGGACATTCACCACAACCTCGCCGAGCCGCGGCGCGAGATCCGGGCGCTCGCAGCGGAACTCGGCTATCCCGAGGTGAAGATCACCGCGGCCGTCCGCTCGGGCGACACGCCGCAGTCGGAGCGGCAGGCGATGCTGCGCCGTCCGCCGCACATCCTCGTCACGACACCCGAATCTCTGTTTCTCCTGCTCACGGCGGCACGGAGTCGGGAGATGCTTCGAACCGTGCGAACCGTGATCGTGGACGAGATCCACGCCGTCGTCGAGTCGCGCCGCGGCTCGCACCTGGCCCTCAGCCTGGAGCGCCTCGCACACGTCACGGGCCGCCCGCCCCTCCGCATCGGGCTGTCCGCCACCCAGCGCCCGATCGAGGATGTGGCCCGCTTCCTCGTGGGCACCGGCGGAGTCGATGGTGCCGGCGCACCCCAGTGCGAGATCGTCGACGAGGGTCACCTCCGGTCCTGGGACCTCGGCCTCGAGATTCCACCCGTTCCTCTGGAGACCGTGATGAGCGGAGAGGCCTGGGAGGACATCTACGACCGGCTGGCCGACCTGGCCCAGGAGCATCGTACCACGCTTGTCTTCGTGAACACGCGCAGGCTGGCGGAGCGCATGACGCGTCATCTCTCCGAACGGCTCGGCGAGGAGAACGTCTCCACCCATCACGGCAGCCTGGCGCGCGAGGCCCGGCTCGAATCCGAGCAGCGCCTCAAGTCGGGAAGCCTCAAGCTGCTGGTCGCCACGGCTTCGCTCGAACTGGGGATCGACATCGGGGAGATCGACCTCGTATGCCAGATCGGCTCGCCCCGACGGATCGCGGCCTTCCTTCAGCGCGTAGGCCGGTCCGGCCATACCGTCGGCGGCACGCCGAAGGGTCGAATCTTTCCGCTGAGCCGCGACGACCTGGTGGAGTGCGCCGCCCTGCTCGATGCCGTACGGCGCGGTGAGCTCGATCGGATCGTGATCCCCGAGCAACCCCTGGATGTGCTCGCCCAGCAGGTGGTCGCGGAAACCGCCGCCGAGGAATGGGACGAGGAGGATCTCCTGAGCCTTGCCCGGCGTTCGTGGCCCTATCGAGATCTCTCACGGGAGGCATTCGGAGACATCGTCCGTATGGTCGCCCACGGGTTCTCTACCCGTCGGGGTCGGCGGGGCGCCTACATCCACCACGATGGCGTCAACGGCCGGATTCGGGGCCGCAAGGGTGCCAGAGTCGCGGCGATCACGTCCGGGGGAGCGATCCCCGACAACGCCGACTACCGCGTGCTCCTGGAGCCGGCGGGCACCTATGTGGGCAGCCTGAACGAGGACTTCGCGATCGAGAGCATGCAGGGCGATATCTTCCAGCTCGGCAACACCTCATGGCGCATCTTGGGGATCGGGAGCGGGGTCGTGCGCGTGGAAGACGCGCGCGGAGAGCCTCCGACGATCCCGTTCTGGTTCGGGGAGGCTCCGTCTCGTAGCGATGAGCTGTCCGCCTCGATCTCCCGCCTGCGGGCACGCATCGACGAGCTCCTGCCCCCCATGGATGGGAAGGCGACGCCGGGCCCGGCGTCGAAGGCCAGGACCCAGAGTGACGGAGGGCCCTCTCCTCGAGGCGAGCGCGAGGCGGAGTGGGAAGCGGCGATCGGTTGGCTGGTCGACGACGTGGGCCTCGAGCGATCGGCCGCGTTTCAGATCGTGGCCTACCTGGCCGAAAGCCGGCGTCTTCTGGGAGCGCTTCCCACCGCTGACACTCTGATCCTGGAGCGGTTTTTCGATGAATCCGGCGGCATGCAGCTGGTGATCCACGCGCCGCTCGGGAATCGGGTGAATCGGGCCTGGGGCCTCGCTCTGCGAAAGAAGTTCTGCCGCACGTTCAACTTCGAGCTTCAGGCCGCCGCCGGCGAGAACGCGCTCCTCCTTTCCCTCGGCCCGCAGCACAGCTTTCCGCTGGAAGATGTCTTCGGATACCTGAAGCCGGAGACGGTGGGCGACGTCCTCGTGCAGGCCGTGCTGGATTCGCCGCTGTTTCAGACCCGCTGGAGGTGGAACGCGGGGATCTCGCTCGCCGTGCTCCGCCGCTGGGGAGGAAAGCGGACGCCCGCGCAGATCCAGCGCATGCAGGCCGAGGACCTGCTCACGGCCGTCTTCCCGGACGCGGCCGCCTGCCTGGAGAACATCGCCGGCGATCGCGAGGTCCCCGATCATCCTCTCGTGCGACAGACGCTGGAGGACTGCCTACAGGAAGCAATGGACCTCGCGACACTGCGGGTGGTGCTCGAGAGGATACGGGCCGGAGAGCTTCGCCTCATCGCCAAGGACACGCCGGAGCCATCGCCTCTGGCCCATGAGATCCTGAACGCGCGCCCCTACGAGTTCCTGGACGACGCTCCCCTCGAGGAGCGCCGCGCCCGCGCGGTATACACCCGGAGGGCCTTCGAGCCGTCCAGCGTGGATGATCTGGGAGC
>JARRMU010000144.1:0-5613 GCA_037385645.1 Gemmatimonadales bacterium | reverse complement strand
GCCTGCCCGGCCACCAGGGAGGCAGGAACCCAGTACGTGCCGTCCGCCTGGTACGGCGGGTTGGGCAGCTGACGAACCGTGCCGTGGAGCCGGAAGAACGGCGACCCGACGTACAGCTCCAGTGCGGCGCCTTCCACCATCGCGGTCACCACGCCGGCCCGGGCCGCGACGTCGGTGAACCCCAGGCGCCGGAAGTCTTCCAGCGAGATCGCCGGGTACCCGAAACGGCGATCCATCTGGAAGTCTGAGACGCTCGCTGACGCCAGCGACAGGAAGTCCCCGGTGGACTCCTGCGCCCGGGCGGGAGCCGACGAGGCCAGCATGCCGAGCGCAGCGATCACCGGAAGCGGGAAACGAGCACCACGCGCGCCGCGACTCGAGGGCATCATGAGCGCTCCCCCGCCCGCCTCACGGCCCTCTCCATCTCCCGCTTGGCCTCGTCCCGCTTCAGGGTCTCCCGCCGATCGTGCGCGCGCTTTCCCTTGGCCAGGCCCAGGGTCACCTTCGCGAGTCCGCGCGGCGTGAAGTAAAGATCCAGCGGGACGAGCGTCAGACCGCGCTCCGCGGTCTGGGATGCCAGCTTCGCGATCTGCCGACGTTGCATGAGCAGCTTCCGCTTGCGTCTCGGTTCCGGCGGATCGATGGTGGCCGCTGCGTAGGGCGTGATGTGGAGGTTGTACAGCCACATCTCCCCATCCTCGACTCTCGCGAACGGGTCGGCGAAACTGGCCTTGCCCCCGCGTAGCGACTTCACCTCCGCACCCAGCAGCACGACTCCTGCCTCGAACGTCTCCAGGATCTCGTAGTCGTGCCGTGCTTTCTTGTTGCGGATGACGACCCGTCTCTTCTCGTCCGATCCTCCCAAGCCACCTCCGGATCAGCAGGTCGTCTCAACACTGGGCGGGACGCGCTCGGCGCTAGAGCGACCCCATAAAACTAGTCGCAGTCGACGAGCGGGCAACTTTTTGGGCTAATCGAAGAACTCCCTCTGCCTTCTGAGCTTGCGCCGGACCTCGTAGACCTGGGCCACCTGGCCGCCGAGTACGAAGAGGATCGAGGCGTAGTAGCTGGCGATGATGAGCACGACGAGGGTCGCAAAAGCGAAGAAGACGGCCGAGTAGTTGGCGTAGTTGGCCACCCACCAGCTGAACCCGAGCTTGAGCAGCTCGAACGTCGTGGCGGCGAACAGGGACGCAATGATGGCCGTACGCCACGGCAGACGCCTCGCAGGCACGTACTTGTAGATGAGAAGGAACATCACGAAGACGAACGTGAAGGCCGTCAGGAAGGCGAAGGCCCTCTGCGGGGATCCGGCTCTCAGCCCCAGTTGCTCCAGGAACTGTATCCCCCGGTCCCCGAGCACGCTCATCGTCGAGGTCACCGCGATGTTGATCGAGAGCAGCAGCGTGCTGACCACCACCATCTGCATGTCGTCGATCTTCCCCCGTACGATGCCTCTGGTGTCCTTGAGATCGAACACCTGATTGAGCGCGGTGCGCAGCGCGCCGAACAACCGCGTGGAGAACCAGACGAAGAGGATGCCACCGATGAGCCCGATCGATCCGGCGCTCGCGATGATCTGGCTGACGTAGACGCGGGCGGTCCCGATGACCTCTGGACTGGTAACCGGCATGATCCGCCACAAGGCCAGAAGCACCTCGTCCTCCGCCACGCCGGGTCCGAGGTATGGGCTGAGCACGAGGCTGGCCACGAAGATGAGGAGGAGCAGGAAGGGAATGGCCGCGAGCAGGACGCCGAACGTCAGACCGGAGGCGAGGAAGAAGATGTTGTCGTCGCCGGCCCGATGGTAGACGTCCGTGACGAAGTGCCAAAGACGCTGCGGCAGGCTGCCGCCTCTGCGCGTCAAGACACCGGAGCCGACGAGAACCCCGGAGGGCTGGTCACCCTCGTCGGGCGACCGGTTCCCCGGGGCGCTCTGTAGCCGAGACTTCGGTTGCGGCGCTCAGCTATCGGACTCGGCGCCCGCCTCCGACTTCTCGAGCGCGACGCGCTCCATCTCCGCCTTGTAGCTAGCCTTCGACTCCGCGACCCGACGCTCGAGGTCATCCCTCGTCTTTTTCGCGGTCTCGCGACCGGCCTTCAGAGCCTCCTCCGCCTGCCGCTTCCGGCTCTGAAGCTCGTCTTTCGCGGTCTCGAGCCGTTCACCGACGTCCTCGCGAACCCGCCCGTACGTCTCTTCGGCGGAGTCCTTCAGCTCGGCGATCTTTTCCTCAGCTCCCTGTCGAAGCCGGCGTGCGCCTTCCTTCAACTCGCGCTGCGTTTCCTCGCCCGTTTTCGGGGCGTAGAGCAGCGCGAGAACGGCGCCGGTGGCCAGCCCCCACAGGAAGGGGCCGAGGCTGCCCCCTCGCTCGATGATGATCGTTGGCATATCCCTGTCGCTCGACATTGTGACGTCCCTTACCTGGTGTCGCCGCGAATTGACTCTGACCCGATGGCTGCGCGGCACAACCCTTCCACGGAAACCGGTGATGGCCGGCCCGGGAGCCGTGGCCGGGAAGACCCTCGAAATCTAAGAGAATCGTCGGCCTGGTACAACGAAGCGCCGGCAGGTCGCCTAAAAGCACGAGCCGGTCACAGGCGCCAAGCGACGCGTGCGACCGGCCAGGGCCTCTCGGCGACCCGCCATTCGCTAGTCGCCGCCCGTCTCCACGATGCGCTCGTACGCGGCCGGATCCCAGGCGGGTCGCTCATCGGCGTTGGCGATCTCGAGCCCGAGGAGATAAACGAGGCGAACGATACGCGCCGCTTTCTCAGAATCGATCTTCTCCGGCTCGTCCGACGGCCGGTGGTAGTCGACATGGGTCCCGTTGAAGAAGAAGAGAATCGGCACGCCGTTTCGCGCAAAGTTGTAGTGGTCGGAGCGGAAGTAGAAGCGCTCTTGCGGCCACAGGTCGTCAACCACGGCCAGACCCAGCTCGGGGTGTTCGGTGACGATGCGATCCGCCGTGGCACCGAGCGACGACTCCGCCTTGCCGATGGCGGCGATCGTGTCCGTCCAGTTCCGGCCGATCATGTCCATGTTCAGGTTCGCCACCGTCTTCTCCAACGGGAACGGCGGGTGCTCGCTGTACCACCCCGAGCCGAGCAGCCCATCCTCCTCGCCACTCACGGTCATGAAAACCACGGACCGCCGCGGACGTGGCCCTGAAGCGAAGGCCTGTGCCAGCTCGATGATCCCTGCGGTGCCGGAGGCGTCGTCATCCGCTCCGTTGTAGATGGAATCGCCGTTCACCGGCCGCCCCACCCCCACGTGGTCCATGTGCGCCGTGAAGATTACGTACTCGTCCCGCAGCCGGGGGTCCGATCCTTCCAGCCCGCCGATCACGTTCATCACGCGGTCCGCGCGCATCGCCGCGCTGCTCCGAACGTCGGCGGTCCACCCCTCCGGCACTTGACCTCGCTCGATCGCTCGTCCGAGGGCTGCCGGCAGCGAGTCGAGCGGCACGATGGCGGCCGGAGCCGGCAGCATCTCGGGCCGACCGACGGAGAGTCGCCTCGACTCGAAAAAGAGGCGGACGCCAGTCACATAGCGCTCCGGAGCGTCGAGAGCGATCAGCGCCCCGACGGCGCCGCCGTCCAGCACACCCCTCAGGTCTCCCAGCTGATTACCCAGGGTTTGTGATGTCGCGCGTACGACGACCACCTTCCCCTCGACATCGTCGGTCACGGCGGCCAGCGGGCCCGATGTGCGAGCTGCGACCCCGACCGGCAGGGAGATGAAGTCGGTAGACGGGTCGAGCGTGTATTCGCTGCTGCCGTGCCGCAGGGTCAGGGACTGACCTGCGCGCGAGCCCGGCAGTACCTCCGTCAGCGGGTACCACTGGAGGAAGTCCTTCCCGATCGCCGGCAGAAGGCCGAAGGAAGCGAATTCGCGCGCGACGTAGCGCGCGGTCTTCTCCAGTCCCGGGCTGGGTGTGTCTCTACCCGCCATCGAATCATCAGCGATAATGCCGATGCGACGCGCCATGTCCGTTGCCGTGATCGTCGCTGTGCGTCCGGCGTCGCTCGCCACGACGTCAGGAGGGGCTTGCGCCGACAGGCGGGCGGCGAAGCCGGGAAAGAGCGCAAGAAGGGCCGTGACTGCGAATGTACATATCTTCGTCGGCATCGTTGTCCTCATCGGGGTTCCGAACGGGCCACGCTGCCCGTGGTCATCCTTTGTGCGCACGGCGCTGCTTACCCGACAGGTATGGTCGTGTGCCGGCAGGCTCGCACCCCGCCGCGGCAGCGGTGTACGGCCTGCCGACCAGCGGCGGTCAGGAGCCGGGGGTCACCAGCGAGGGGAGAACGGAAGACGCGATGCCGGCGAGGCAGAAAGAGCACGTGGGAGGACAAAGCGAGGGCCGAAAGACCGATCTGCCCGAACGGATCGATCTTCTGCACCCGAGGCTCCTGAGCGAGATCGGCAACCTGGAGCTGGTCGCGCGACAGGTGCTGCAGGGCTTCCTGATCGGCCTTCACGGATCCTCGCGGCGAGGACGCTCGGCGTCATTCGCCGAAAACCGGCTCTACAACCCCGGCGATGATCTCCGCTTCGTGGACTGGAAAGTGTTCGGGCGCTCCGACCGCCTTTACGTGAAGCAATTCGAGGAAGAGAGGAATCTCAGAGCCTATCTGGTTCTGGATGCGAGCGCATCGATGGCTTGGCGATCGGACCCGGAGCGCCTCCCGACGAAGCTGGATTATGCGATCATCCTCGCCGCGTGTCTGGGCCTGCTGCTTCTTCGCCAATCGGACGCCGCAGGGCTGGTCACGTTCGATAACCGCGTACGAGAACACGTGGCGCCCAAAGCGCTCCACTCCCAGGGAGCGCGCATGCTCCGAACGCTGGAGTCCGTGCGTGGCTCGGGCGGATCGGACGCCGGCGGCGCGTTGCGGGATATCCCGACACGACTCCGCCGGCGCGGCCTCGCCGTGTTGATCTCGGACCTTCTGGTCGACACGGATACGACGCTCAAGGCGCTGCGCCTGCTTCGACACCGGGGTCACGAAGTGCTCGTCTGCCACGTAATGGATCCCGGCGAGCGAGAGCTACCGGCGGCCGGAGAGGCCGTCTACTTCGATCCGGAGTCGGGCGAGGAGCTCCGCGCCAACTCGGGTGCGCTGCGCCGCGTGTACCATCGGGCCGTGGAGGGAGCGCTCACCGAATGGCGTCTCGAGCTGGCGAGGATGGGGGCGGACTATCACCTGACGCCCACTGACCGACCCATCGGTCTGGTCCTCCGCGAGTTCCTCGGCCGGCGCGCGAGACGGCCGTGAGCTTTCTGTTCCCGGCGGGCCTGGCGCTGGTGGTGGCCGTGGCGATCCCGCTCGTCCTGCATCTGCGGAGGACACCCGCGGAGCGCCGCATCGCGTTTCCGGCGATCAGGTACCTGCGCCGCGCCGAGCGCTTCCGGTCGCGGGCGCTGAGGCTGCGTGACATCCTGCTGATGGCGCTCAGAACGGGCGCGGTCACCCTCGTCGCCCTTGCTGCCGCCGGCCCTCTCGTGGGAAGCGGAGGAGCCGGCGAGCACCCGCCCACCGATGTCGCCATCGTTCTGGACAACTCGGCCAGCACGGGACGCGTTCTCGACGACCGCACCGGCTTCGAGC
>JARRMU010000143.1:0-6025 GCA_037385645.1 Gemmatimonadales bacterium | reverse complement strand
TTTCTTTTTTCAACCTCGTTCTCCCCATCACCCCGCCAGGCGGCCCTCCGCGTGCTGGAATCGCCGAGACGCTGCATCGCGCCCGCGCCTTGAGAGTGCCCGTCGCACCAGGACACGGAAGGACTGGTCCGAGTAAGCGCCGAAGAGCACCTGGTCGCAGCCCTCACTCGAGTGTCGAGATGACCCCTGCCGCCCGAAGCGGAGTCGGATCGACACCGATCTCAGTGAGCACCTCGTCGGTGTGCTCGCCGAGCCTCGGGGCGGTTCGGGAGATCGCCCACGGGCTCTTCTCGAACAGATAGGGTGCGCCGGGATACTTGATGGCGCGACCGAGCTGCGGCTGCTCGACTTCGACTTGAAAGCCGCGCGCCTTGAAGTGCTCGTCCTCGAAGGCCTCCTCGGGCGAGTAGATCACGCCGACGGGCAAGCCTGCACGCTGCGCTCCGAGAAAGTACTCCTTCGCTCCGACTCGGCTCGCGATCAGCGTCAGCGCAGCGCGACCCGCTCCGAAGATCGCGGTGGTCTCGTCGTCCGTTCCGATGAGCGACATGTCGATCTCGTCCTTCTGCGCCCCCATCTCCAGGAAGATTGCCTCGGGCAGCTCGGACTCGAGGCCCAGCTCTCGTAGCCATCGCAGAAGGTTGCCGTACTCCTTCGGCGTACGCGGCGGCACGCCCGTGTTGACGTAGCGACCATCGGCGCAGACCTGCTGGCTGGGCATCGTCTGAAATGCCGTGGCGTGTCGACCGGTCTGCCGCTGCACGTTGCCTTTGGCGATGAGCCAGTTGTACGTCGCCATCTCCGTGGTGACGTTGGCAGCGGCATGCATCGAGACATCGATGCGCTGGCCGGCGCCGCCGAGCTCGCGGTGGACCAGCGCCGTGAGCGCCGACATGGCGGCGTAGTGGCAGCCGATCGCGTAGCCGTGCTGGCCCCCGCCGCGGATCGGGGGCAGCTCGTGGTCGTCATAGCCGCAGTTCCAGGCGGGGCCGCCGCCGGCCAGGATCGTGAGGTCCGTGGCGTGCTCATCGCTGCGCGCTCCGTCGGGCCCGAACGGCGTGAGAGCGACATGAATGAGGCGCGGCATCGCCTCGGTGAGTGCGGAATCTGCGAGGCCGTGGTCCGCGAGCACACCGGGGTCTTCGGCTTCGAGCAGGATGTCGGCGCGGTCGATCAACTCGACCAGCGCGTCGCGACCCGCGGGCTGCTTCCAGTCGAGTGCGATCCCGCGCTTGCTCGTGTTGTAGTGCCACCAGGAAAGGCTCCGCTCGGGATCGGGCACGTCGTCGACGAAGGGCTCATGAGCGCGAGTCGGAGATCCTCCGATCGGCTCGACCACCACCACGTCGGCCCCCATGTCGCCCAGCAGCTTGCCCGCGAACGCGCAGCGCTCGTGCGCGAGCTCGACGACGCGTATTCCATTCAGCGCGCTCATACGACGCCCTCCTCACGCAGCGCTGCGACCTCTTCGGTGCTCAGCCCGAGCAGGCTCGTCAGCACCTCCTCGGTGTGCTCGCCGATGCAGGGCGCACCCTGGGTGAACGAGTGCGGCGTCCACGAGAACCGCACGGGCAGGCCGTCCACGCGTACATCACCCATCTTGGTGTGATGAACCGTCGGCCAGAGGTCGAACTCGGCGGTGGCGGGATCGCGCTCGATGCGCTCTTCAGGCTTCTGTACTGCTGCCGCGGGAACGCCGGCCGCCTGGAGCGCGCGCTGGATCTCGAACTTGTCCCGGGTGCGGCACCACGCATGGAGGTGATCGTCGAGCGCGTCCTGTTCGGCGATGCGGCTCTCGAGGCTCGCCCACTCGACCTTTCTCGCCCAGTCTTCGTCGATCACCGACACGCAGGCGTGCCAGTCGGCATCGCTGCGGCATGCGATGGAGACCCACTCGTCGTCGCCGGCCGCGCGGTAGATGCCGTGCGGCGCCATTCGGGGCCACTCGCTGCGGTTGCCGTTGGGCTGGCCGTCGCGGCGCATGGGGCGACCGTTCACGGTGTAGTCGAGCAGCGCGGGGCCATTCAATGTGAGGCCCGCCTCGCAGCAAGCCATGTCCACCCATTGGCCCTCACCGGTGCGCTTGCGATGGAGGATCGCCAGCAGAACGGCCATGGCCATGTAGAAGCCGCCGGTGTGGTCCATATAGCTGAAGCCCCATCCGGCCGGCTCCTCATCAGGAAGGCCGGACGTGAAGGTGAGCCCGCAGAGGGCTTGCACGATGGGGCCCCAGGTCTTGAAGCTCACGTAGGGGCCGCTGTGGCCGAAGCCGCAGTTGGACACGTAGATGATGTCGGGACGTAGCTCCTTGAGGCGCTCGTAGCCGAAGCCCCAACGCTCGAGAACACCGGCGGCGTAGTTCTCGGTCACGACGTCCGACTTCTCGACGATGGTGGCGAGCAGCTCCTTGCCGCGTTCGGTGCGCAGATTGAGCGTGATCCCCCGCTTGCCGACATTGTGGTTGTTGAAGCCGCCGCCGAAGTCGGGGCCCCGGCGATCGTCCACGAAGGGCGGCACGCGCCGCAGGATGTCCCAGCCACCCTCGTTCGTCGGATCCTCGATCCGGATCACCTCGGCGCCGAACGCGGCCAGCCACTTGGTTGCGCCCGCACCGGCGAGCTGGCCGGTGAAGTCGCAGATGCGAACTCCGGCGAGCGCCTGGGCGTTGGGTTTGTCTGGTCGTGCACTCATGCGACGATCTCCCATTGCGGAATCTGGAATACCTGGCCATCCGAAGGGTCGGTGGCCTCCTCGAAGATGACGCGCACCTCGGCCCCAATCTTCACGGCTTCGGGCGCAGTCCCCACGACATTGCCGGTGATCAGAATGCCGGGCGCGTCTGCGACCGAGACGAGGACGATCGCGTACGGGACGTGGTCGGCGAGCGCCGGATGAACGGGATGGTGCACCACTGCCACGCTCTCGATTCGACCGCGTCCCGCGCTCTTGAATTCTTCGAACGCGGTGCCTTGGCAGGACGTGCACAGGTCCTCTGGAGGATGTTGAACGTGGCTGCAGCTCTGGCATCGCTGCAGGGTGAGTACGCCCGACGTGAAGAACGCGCGGTTCCGATCGTCGAGGCCGGGGAGCGCCCAGTTTTCTCCCAGGATGCGGGTCATGCCGGTGCCCCCAGCAGGAGTGCGCTGCCCGGGGCATAGCCGGGTCCGCCGACGACGAGGGCGCGCTCGACGCCCGAGACTTGGCAGGTCGACTCGCCGCGAATCTGCCGCACGGACTCGTTGATCAACTCGAAGCCGTGAATGTAGGCCTCACCGATGTTTCCTCCGGCGGTGTTGAACGGCAGCTTTGCATCGGGACCGACCAGCGCGCCATCCGACACGAACTTCTCGACGTTCTCGGGTGACGTGAATCCCATCTCGCAGAGGGCGATCAGCACGGGCCCCGTGAAGTTCTCGTAGAACTGGGCGACGTCGACGTCCTCGGGCCGCATCCCGGCGTCGTTCCACAGATGCTCCGCCACCTGACGGTAGTGGGAGGAGGCCAGGTCGTCGGGTGTAAAGACGCCGAATCCGGGACCGATTCCCTGTGCCGCCGCCACGATCGAAGCGGGGCGGCTGCGGAGATCCTTGGCGCGCTCCGACGACGTGACCACGCATGCCGCCGCGCCATCGTTCTCGGGGCAGCAGTCGTAGAGGTGGAAGGGCGTGACGATCCAGCGCGATGAATGGTACTTCTCTCGCGTGAGCGGCTTGCCGTAGCGGAGAGCCCGAGGATTGCGCTGAGCGTTCGCATAGCACGCGAGGGCGATTTCGCAGAGCGCCTCCTGTGAGATGCCGTAGTCGTGCATGAAGCGCGCAGTTCGCAGGGCGCACTGCTGGGCGGGCGTGAGCACGCCGTAGGTGCCGTTCCATGCAAAGGGCCCGCTCATGTACGGTCCATCACCACCGCCCACGGCGGGCCCTGCGAGACCGAAGCGGCCGTACTGACCCTGCGCGAGTGCGCGGAAGACCACGACGTTGTGTGCGTAGCCAGCGCTCACCGCCGCGTCGGCGAGCTGGACTGCCGCGGCCACGCTGTTGCCTCCACCCGGCCAGGTGGTCGCGACCCAGCGCAGCTCGCGCACTCCCAGAGCCCGGGCGAGTCGCGTTGGAAGATTTCGCTGGTCCGTGTAGGAGACGAATCCGTCGACATCGGCGAGGTCGAGCCCGGCATCTTCCACCGCGCGCTGGATCGCAGTGCAGGCCAGCTGAAACTCGGAGTGCGGAGACTTGCCCCAGCCGTAGTAGTTCGACTCTCCAATGCCGCTGATGGCGGACGCGCCGTGCATGCTCTTGCTCCTGCGCCCGTCTCGTAGCACAACCGCGCGGATCTCTCCGGCAGCCGGTGAGACCAGCGGTCTCATATTCTGGCAGGGATAGGCGTCCCTCGCAAGGCAGGCGGTCTAGGAGCGTGGACGGTATGGTCTCCGCCATGGGGAGATCCGAAAGTCTGCGCGACGACTCGCGGCCGGCGTGGGAGCAGCGATCGCTTGACCGCGTTGGTCGAGAGGCGCTTCAGAGAAGCCACGAAATCATCGAGGCCGCCCGAGAACTCGTCGCGGAGGGTGGCTTGGAGGCCGTCACCCTGCGCCCGCTGCTGGAGAGGTCCGGGCTCTCCCGCAGAGCGTTCTACGATCGCTTCGAGGGGATGGACGACGTCTTTCTCGCCCTCTTCGAGGACACGATGGCGAGAGGGGCGGAAGGGATCGCCAAGCGCATCGCGAAGGTGGAGGGTGCTCCGGCGAAGATCGAAGTCGTCGTGCGGAGTATGGCTTCGGCTGCCCGGAACCCTTCGAAGCATCGGATGTGGATCCTGGCCATGTCGAGTGAGCACATCCGCCTGGCGGAGCACCGGCCCGCGGAGCTGCAGGAGGCGATCCGGCCGATGAACGACTTGATGGCGCAGATCCTCGCGGAGGGCATGGAGGAGGGCACGATCCGCAGCACCGACCCGGAGGGCCTGGCAGAGACGCTTCACGCCCTGGTTGCGTCAGAGGTGCATCGCAATCTGCAGCGCGATCGCCGAGGCAAGCGCTGGATCGACGATCTCTGCGAGTTCTGTCTTCACGGCATCGAAGCTCGCTGATCCGAACTCAGGTCCGCGCGCGCGACACCTCGTCCCAGAAGCGCCCCCAACTGGGCCAGGCTTCGGGCAGCCGTCCCGTGGTGAGCCCGTCCTGGTCGAGGCCCGCTCCAGCTCTCGGACGCGTGAGCACGTCGACCATGAACCAACGATGGAAGTCGCGGCGGACGAAGTACCAGACGCCGTCGCGGCGCTCGTAGTGATCCCAGTACTGGATGTAGCCGACGTCCCAACCGCTTCCTCGATCTACCTCGTCGCGGCAGTAGACCACGCCGCGCGCGTGGTCTGCGTCATCGAAGTCGATCACATGGTTGGCCACCAGGTGGATCGTCGTCTCCACCCTCTGAAGCGCTTCGACGAACCATGCCCTGAGGGCTGAACGACCTTCTCCTCGCCGCGCGGGCTGTGTCGCCCCGGACGCCTCGTCGGGACCGGCCGGGGGTGGGGAAGGGCAATCTCCGGGATTGTCCGGAGGTGGATCTATTGTACAATAGTTGATCAACTGTCCGATTCACCCCCGGCGTCGCCGAGCGCCATGGAGGAGCCCCGATGGCCATCGCAATGGACGATCTGGTCCTGGTTTCGGTCGACGACCACATGGTCGAGCCGCCCGATATGTTCGAGCGGCACGTCCCCGCGAAGTGGCGGGACCGCGCGCCGCGCATCGAGGAGCGCAACGGCGCCCAGCTCTGGGTCTTCGAAGGCAAGGCGATTCCGAACATCGGGATCGCGGCCACCGTCGGCCGACCGCGGGAGGAGCTCGGCCTCGAGCCGAACCGCTTCGAGCAGATGCGAGATGGCTGCTACGACGTCGACGCCCGCGTCCGCGACATGAACGCCAACGGCACCTTCGCTTCGCTCTGCTTCCCGACCGTTCCCGGAATCCACGGCAATCTCTTCACGAACGTGGAGGATCGCGAGTGTGGTCTGGCCATGCTCCGGG
>JARRMU010000142.1:0-6161 GCA_037385645.1 Gemmatimonadales bacterium | reverse complement strand
ATGCCCAGCTCCAGGGCGTGATGCATGGCGGCCAGGGAGTCACGGTCGTCCTGGGGACCCCAGCCGAAGGACCAGTCGCCGCCGCCGATCGCCCAGGCGCCGAAGCCCACGGGCGTGATCGCCATATCGGTGGTGCCTAACGGTCGAGTCTGCAGGGTCGTGTTTTCCATTGGCCACCTCATTGCTCGATGCAGGTTCCGAGGGCCTCTCGTCGCACGCCTTCTGTCCTCTGGAACCCTCCGGCGGCCGCCCAAGGACCCATCCCGGTCCCGGGCGGCCCACCAGGTGGACCCGACTACCGCTTCAGAGTCCGATCAGGTGCGAAGCCCCGGCACGTCGAAGCGATCGAGGTTCATCACCTTGTCCCACGCACTGACGAAGTCGTGCACGAACTGCGGCTCCGCGTCGTCGCCGGCGTAGACCTCCGCGATGGCCCGAAGCTCGGAGTTCGAGCCGAAGACGAGATCGACTCGACTGCCGGTCCACCGGAGCTCTCCGGTCCCGCGATCGCGACCCTCGAACACGTTCTCGTCCTCTGAGTTCGACTTCCACTCCGTCGACATGTCGAGCAGGTTCACGAAGAAGTCGTTGGTCAGCGTTCCGGGGCGGTCGGTGAACACCCCCAGCTCGGACTGACCGGCGTTGGCGCTCAGGACACGCATACCGCCGAGGAGGGCCGTCATCTCGGGAGCGGAGAGCGTCAACATGAACGCCTTGTCCACCATCAGGTGCTCCGCCCAGAGCTCGTGGCCCTTGTGCAGGTAGTTGCGAAACGCGTCGGCGGTCGGCTCGAGCACGGCGAACGCCTCGACGTCGGTCTGCTCCTGCGTCGCATCGGTCCGGCCCGGCGTGAAGGAAACCTCGACGTCGTGGCCGGCCCGCTTCGCCGCCTCCTCGACGGCCGCGCAGCCGCCCAGCACGATCAGATCGGCGAGCGAGACCTTCTTGCCGCCCGCCTGCGAATCGTTGAACTCCCGCTGGATCCCCTCGAGGGTCCCGACCACCTGCGACACGCCTGACGTCAGGTTGACATCCCACTCCGCCTGCGGCGCGAGGCGGATCCGCGCCCCGTTCGCGCCGCCGCGCTTGTCCGTATCACGGTATGTCGAGGCCGACGCCCACGCGGTCGACACGAGCTGCGAGATGGACAGTCCTGAATCGAGGATCTTGCCCTTGAGAGCGGCGATGTCCGCAGCATCGATCAGCTGGTGGTCGACGGTGGGGACGGGGTCCTGCCACAACAGCTCCTCGTCGGGTACCCACGGGCCCAGGTAGCGGGCTCTCGGCCCCATGTCGCGGTGCAGCAGCTTGTACCACGCCCGGGCGAACGCGTCGGCGAACTCGTCCGGGTTCTCGTAGAACCGACGCGAGATCTTCTCGTAGGTCGGATCCACCTTAAGCGACAGGTCCGTCGTCGCCATCATCGGCGCGTGCTTCTTCGACGGGTCGTGAGCGTCGGGCGCGAGATCCTGCTCCTCGACGTCCTTCGGCGTCCACTGGTACGCACCGGCGGGGCTCTTCGTCAGCTCCCACTCGTACTTGAACAGCATCTCGAAGTAGCCGTTGTCCCACCGGATCGGATCGGGGGTCCAGGCTCCTTCCAACCCGGCGGTGATCGTGTCGTCGCCCATTCCGGTGCCGAACCTGTTCTTCCAGCCGAGGCCCTGCTCGTCGAGCGGAGCCCCTTCGGGCTCGGGGCCGAGGTGCTCGTCAACGTCGGCCGCACCGTGGGTCTTGCCGAAGGTGTGACCGCCGGCGATGAGCGCCACCGTCTCCTCGTCGTTCATCGCCATGCGGCTGAACGTCTCGCGGATGTCCCGCACCGCGGCCACCGGATCCGGATTGCCGTTCGGGCCCTCCGGGTTGACGTAGATCAACCCCATCTGAACCGCGCCGAGCGGATTGGCCAGCTCCCGGTCACCGCTGTAGCGCTCGTCGCCCAGCCACTCCCGCTCCGGACCCCAGTAGACGTCTTCCTCCGGTGCCCAGATGTCCTCGCGGCCGCCACCGAAGCCGAACGTCTTGAAGCCCATCGTCTCCAGGGCGCGGTTGCCCGCGAAGATCAGCAGATCGGCCCAGGAGATCTTGCGGCCGTACTTCTGCTTGATCGGCCACAGCAGTCGGCGCGCCTTGTCGAGATTGGCGTTGTCGGGCCAGCTGTTGAGTGGGGCGAAGCGCTGTGCGCCGCTGCCACCGCCGCCACGGCCGTCCGCGGTGCGGTACGTGCCCGCAGAGTGCCACGTCATCCGGATGAGCAACGGTCCGTAGTGACCGTAGTCGGCCGGCCACCAGTCCTGCGAATCGGTCATCAGAGCATCGACGTCTCTGGTCAGGGCTTCGAAATCGAGGCTGTTGAACTCCTTGGCGTAATCGAAGCCCTCTCCCATCGGATTGGCCTTCGGATGGTTCTGACGGAGGATCCCGAGGTTCAGCTGATCCGGCCACCAGTGCCGGTTGGCCGTGCTACCGACCGCCTGGGGTGCAGCGCTCATCACGGGGCACTTCGCGGCCCACGGTTCGTCGATGGTCGCGTCGTCGGCGGTCGGGTCGTCGATGGTCATAGTCGTGCCGTTGTCTTCTGTGCTCATTGCTCTCTCGATTTCTCTTGGTGTAGTGGACTACGAGGTAGTGGGCTTCGAACCGTGCGCGTTCGCGTGCTCATTTGCCGGTGTCTGCCTTCCGACACGTAGGACAGCGACCCCAGTAGATGACCTCGGCCTCGTCGATCTCGTATCCCCAGTCATCGGCCGCGTCCAAGCACGGCGCCGCACCGAGCGCGCAGTCGACGTCGACCATCCGGCCGCAGGTGCGGCAGACCAAGTGGTGGTGGTTGTCACCCAGCTGTTGTTCGTAGCGGGCCGGCGACCCGGCAGGCTGGATGCGCCGCAGGATGCCCTTTTCGACCAGCACGCCGAGGGCGTCGTATACCGCCTGGCGCGAGATGGCGCCGATCTCGGCCCTGACGACTTCAGCCACATCGTCTGCTGAACTGTGCGGCCGACCGGACACCGCTCCGAGTACGGCCAGACGCTGGGCCGTGACCTGGACACGGTGTTGGCGAAGAAGATCGGCTGCTTCGATCGGAGGCTGCACGGACATAGTCCGTATCTTTATGCCTAATTCAGACCATGTCAAGAATTAGATTGGCACTGAGATGTGCGAAGGGGAGGCTCTGAAGAACCTCCCCTCCTTAGTTGCTGCTGAAACTCCCTGAGCTACTGTTCGCCGAGCCGATCGAGCGCCAAACAAGCCGAGGTTCTAGTTCGCCGGTGCCAGGGTTGCAACGACGACGTCCCCCTGGTTCTCACGCCTCAGCGAGGCGTCGGGTACGCCGAGCACGAACCGACCTCCGGAGAAGACGAACACGCGGGTTGAAGAGGCATCGAGGAACCACCCCGGTCTCGCTTGCCGCCGCAGGTCGCGCGCTGGAGGAAGGCGGTATGCGCACGTCCTACGGCGCTGCTTCCGCTATCGTCGCAGTGACCACGTCAAGATTCTCGCAAACGATGTCCACCAGCGGATCGCCAGTGGAAGGGGTTGACGGGATCACGGCGCGCACATCGCCGCCAGCGTACTCCAAGACCACGGACGCTGTCCTGTCTTCTGGCCGCTGGTCCAAGTTCCCGTTCGTGTCCGTTACCGTTGCGTGCCCCAACCGCGTCCAAAGCTGCTGATCCGCGTTGGTCCCATCCTCGGCAGCCGTGAGCCGGATGCTGCCGGTCATGTCCTCTTTCTCCACATGGAGGATGAGCGAGCGGCGCAGGCTTCCCGAGGAACGCAGTGCGTCTATCAGGGCCTGCTGTTTCTCGGGGGGCACAACCGATCCATCCTCCGCGCCAAACACGCAATTCGCGCCTACGGCCGCGTCCGTTCCCACCGTGTTCGTGAAGTGAACGTCCACGGTGATCTGATCGCTGATATGAAAGGATTTCTTGTTGTCTCGCCCCACGGTTACGCCCTGCGGGTCTACCGTCGTCATCGCGCCGGCGTACGTCAGCTCGGAACCGGTTTCGACATCCCCGCTTCCGCAACCGGGGCCGCTGGGATCATCCTCACAGCGAGCGGGCTTGGCGAGGAAGTCTGAATCCTCCAACCCCGCGACCGATTGGGAAGCGGGGTCGCAGCTGAGGGAGAAGGCGGTGAGCGTGAGGACGATGAGCGGGAGTGCAGCACGCGGGCTCTCCATGGGAACCTCCGGCTTGTCGTGAAGCGTCCCGGCCGCCTCGTCGATCGCCCGAAGAGGCAGCCTTACCATTCTGACAAGCACCCACGCTACTCCTTCGCGGTTACGTGACGGTTATCTGTCCCGTGACCGCATCGACCGACCAGTCCCCGCTTGCGGGATCGCCTCCACGAGGATCTATTCGGCGCCCTAAACCGACGCCCCTAGACCGTGATGGGCGCGCCGTCGAGTCGATTCCGTACCCGGACCCGGAGGTGGGTGCCGGTCTCCACCCGAATCAGCGGCGCCGGAATCATGGGGGGACCGCCTTCCTCCGCCACGGCGGCCACGCGCAGCCCCGGGCCGTCCGCCGTCTCTACTCGCCAGTCCGCCCGCAACACCTCCCTGCATCAGTGGACGGCCCAGCGCAACTCGCGTCCTGTGGGCCCGGTGTGCAAAGAGGGCAGCGTCAGAAACAGTGACACCTTGGACGCGCTGCAGCGGCGGCCCTGAGAACGAGGCAGGAAGCTCTGAGCCCGCCTAGTAGTGCGTGTCGACCTCTCCGATATCCTCCCCCCACAACTCCGGGTGGCCTTCGATGAACTCCGCCAGGAGCCGCACGCATGCCTCCGAATTCAGATCCACGACCTCGACGCCGGCGTCCCGCAACCAATCGATGCCGCCGCGGAAGTTGCGCGACTCGCCCACTAGCACTTTCCCGATCCCGAACTGGCGCACGAGGCCGCTGCAGTACCAGCACGGAGCAAGCGTGGTCGCCATCACCGTGTCCCGGTAGTCCCGGCGACGACCGGCGCTCCGGAACGCGTTCGTCTCAGCATGCATCGACGGGTCGTCGTCCTGGACGCGGCGATTCCGGCCCCTGCCGAGCAGCGTACCGTCGCGCAAGAAGAGGGCAGCGCCGATCGGCACTCCTCCTTCCTCGAGCCCGGCCCGCGCTTCCTCCAGCGCCACGTCCAGCATCCGAGTCTCGGCCGATTCGCTCATGCCTTCACTCTGCATTCCCTTGTCTTCATCGATGTCTTCGCGCAGTCAATACTCGCAGCTCGATGGATCCGACTCCACGAAGTAGCGCTTGTAATTACGCGCTGCGGGATCCATGCAGCCCTCGAGATTCAGCAGCTCGACGCGGCGAAACTGGATCGGATGCCCTTCGCTTTGAAGCGCGATGTAGCCCGCGGACAAAGGCGCCCCGTCCGGCTTCATCTCGGGGCGGTGGCCCGACACGACGCCACCTCCGATCGTGGTGCCGCCATACTCGATCACGGGCGCTCCGTTCACGTAGTGGACGATCCGCTCGTTACCGAGCACAAGTGTCTCCGACAAGACCCATTGATCGCCGTCGAATGTCGGTGAGCTCGCATCCCCCGGTACACGACATCCGTGCCGGGCGAGCACATGTTGCCGGTCGGGCGCTCGTTCCCGTCACTCAGCCCCCCCAGGAATTGGACCTCGACCGAGATCGGGAAGTCCTGCATCGGCGGCATCGTCGCCGGGTCCTGCGAGTGGATCATCGCTCCGCTGTTGCGGATCGCCCAATCGGGCGCATTCGGCGCCTGATCGCCGATGAACCGGTACTCGATGCGCAGCCGGTAGTGTGAGAACGGCTCCCTGTAAAAGATGTGGCCGAACTGCTCGTCGAAATCGGCGTACCCATCGTAAGCGACCGTCAGCAGGCCGTCTTCCACGCGGAAGGTGTTGGCGTAGTTCTCGCCGACCGGGTGGCGCCGTATCTTGACGATCCAGTCATCGAGATCGTGGCCGTTGAAGAGCCGAATCCAGTCTTCCTCGTCAGCCGCTTCCTGCACGCGGACGGCGCTCATCGATACGACCACGGCCGCCGCGATCAGCAGCATCTTCGCCTCGTGCGGCCCCGAGATCACGCGTGCGGCGCCCAGGCCCTGTCGCCGGCTGCGTAGGGGACGCAGGGATCGAAACGCCCCGGCGTCTCGATGTAGCGCATCGCCCGCTTGTAGCCGAT
>JARRMU010000141.1:0-5685 GCA_037385645.1 Gemmatimonadales bacterium | reverse complement strand
CTACCACCTCCTCCCAGCGCGCGACCTGAATCGCCATGCTAGACCGAGGGCGGTTCCTTCGGGGCCGCCCCTCGCTACGTCAGCGACTTGTTAGGCGCGTTACAGCGCGGCCCCTCCACGCTCCTGATCTCGTGTTCTTTCCCAGTACAGTTGCGTGGATCTGCACCCATCGAGCACCGTAGTAGGAACCTATCCTGAGACGCGGAGACCAAGCATGACGCTCGCACCGTGCCGAGCGTGCGGCCCGTCCCACGCCGAATGTCAGTTCGTAGGAAGGATCAGCACCATGATCCGTTTGGCACGAGCGTTCACGATCGTCCTCGTCATGCAGTCCGCGTTCGCTCCCGATGAGACTCGGGCGCAGCAGCTCCACCCCGAGCAGCGTGACTCCGTTTATCGGCAGTATCTGCGATTCCCCACGCTCGTGAAGGGGGGACGCGTCGAGCCGAACTGGATGGCGGATGGGAGCCGCTTCTGGTATACGGAGGACGGCTCCGACGGTGCGGCGACCTTCCTCGTGGACCCGGGCTCCGACGCCGTCATCTCTTCGCTGGACGCCGAGCGAGCGCGCGAGGTCGCGGCCTCCGGCGATGCCGTTGCCGATCAGCCAGTCCCCAGACCCGTTGGCCGTGGACTCTATGGCTTCCAGATGCTGGAAATCCTGTCACCCGACGGGCGGTGGTTCGCCCACCGTAAGGACCACGATCTATGGTTACGTGCTCCGTCCGATTCTGCGCTCGTGCGGCTCACGAGCGACGGTGAGGAGGGTTACGAATGGGGCGAGGCGTTTGAATGGGATGAGAACTGGGGCCGTCCGTGGGCCTGGTGGTCGCCAGATGGCGCCAGATTGGCCGTGAAGAAGGTCGATACCCGTCCAGTGCCCAGGGTGGCGATCGTGCGACCCGGCGGGCGGGAAGATGACGTTGAGTGGGTACCGCGCTCGCGACCCGGCGAGCCCCTCGAGCGAAGGGACTTCTACATCGTTGACCTCGCGGCCAGGCGGCCCATCCGAATCGATGCCGGTTTAGACCCCGAAGCGCATTTAATGGCTGTTCAATGGTTGCCCGACGGCTCCGAATGGCTCTTCGTGGCGTTGGATCGCAAGCACAAGCAGCTGGACCTGATCGCGGCCAATGCAGCGAGCGGCGAGGCGCGGATCATACTCACCGAGACCACGGAGACGTCCTTTCGACCGCTATGGTCCCGGCCACCTCAGTTCTACATGCTCGCCGGTGGTGATCGGTTCATATGGTCGTCGGAACAGGATGGCTGGAATCACCTCTATCTCTACGATCTTGCGGGCAACCTCATCCGACGGCTCACGGAAGGTGCGTTCCCGGTTGTGGATGTCTTGGCCGTGGATGAGGAAACCGGGTGGGTGTACTTCACGGCGCACGACGATCGGCGGCGGCCCTACGACACGCACCTGTGCCGCGTCGGCCTCGACGGGGCCGGGTTCACCCGCCTGACCGAAGCGCCCGGACAGCACGCGATCCACATGTCTCCCTCGATGCGGTTCTTCTTGGATACACATTCGTCCGTCGACCGCCCCCCGGTTACAGAGCTCAGGCGAGCCGACGGCGAGCTGCTCCGCACCCTTTCTCGCGCCGATATCAAGGCAGTTGAATCCCTGGGCTGGGTTCCTCCGGAGGAAGTGACCGTGAAGGCGGCGGATGGCGTGACCGACTTGTACGGGGTGCTCTACAAGCCCTACGACTTTGATCCGAGGCGCCGTTACCCGGTAATCGAGTACATCTATGACGCCCGGAACACGACCGTCGTGCAACGCACCTTTAGTCCGGCTCCGCGTGGCGCCTTCGAGGACGGGTTTCCCCGCGACCACATCGATCCGATCGCGCTCGCGCAACTGGGCTTCGTCGTGTGGATCGTGGACGGACGCGGCACTGAGGAGCGCGGACGGGTGTTCCGTGACGTACGGCGCTTCGAGAGCCCTTTCGATCCGATACCCGATCACGTGGCAGCCCTCGAGCAGCTGGGACGTGATCGATCCTACATGGATCTTGACCGCGTGGGAATCTTCGGCGTATCCGCCGGCGGAGCGCAGACGCTGGAGGCAGTGTTCCGGGCCCCGGACGTATACGACGTCGGTGTCGCGATCGCCGCTCCCGTGGATCCGCGCGACACTCGGGCCGGGGGCATCGAGCCTACGCTGGGGTTGCCCGACGAGAATCCGGAGGCCTACCGGTACAGCGTACTCGCCGATGTCGACCGGCTGGAGGGAAAGCTCCTCATCATGCAGGGGGTCGCCGACCCGGTTGTCACGATCGACCACACGTTCAAGCTGGTCGAGGCGCTGATCGAGGCAGGCAAGCCATACGATCTGCTCTTGCTTCCCGACCAGGAACACCTGTTTCACGGTCCCCCGGCCGCGTATGCCCGGGACGCCCTGCGGCGGTATTTCCTGGAGCACCTGATGTCAAGCGGAAGCAGGGCTGCGAGGCAAGAGCGCACCCAGCCCGCCACTAGCGCGCGACCTGCATCGTCATCCTAAACCAGGGGGCGGTTCCTTCGGGGCCGCCCCTTGCCAGATCCGGCAGGTGGACCAGTTCGCGAACCAGTTTGAATGTGACAGGATGCCGTACAAGGCTGAGAACCATGTGACAGGATGCCGGACTTTCCCGCGTAGCGTCTGACATCCTGCCACATTTGGGGGTGTTCTGAGGGTGCCTTTTTTTCCGTAGGTCGTGGGTTCGATCCCCACCCCGGTCATAGACTTACAGCTTCGTTTGGTCTCCACTGTGGGACAAACCGTGGAACGGGCCATCAAATCACGCCTGCTCCGCCTGCTCTGGCGGCGGCACTGCGGTCTACGTTCTCCATGCTTGCGTCCTAGCCGTCGCTGGAATCAGGGTCCACGCGCCTGGAGGCCTATAGGTACGCGGCGTAGATCACTTCATCGGCCTAATCGACTCGCGGGCGGTTCCTTCGGGGGCCGCTCCTCTTGCTTTTCGCTGCACCCTCTTGGACCCCGGATTTCCGCGGTTTGGCTCACGGCGGCGGAAACAGCCCCTCGATCGCCCACACGGCTGAAGAGTTGCCGCGCTCGCGTACGAAGGCAAACCGATTCCCCCCCGGATGAATGCTCAGACCGGCCCGGTTGTACCCGAACGTCCCAGCGGCATGAATGCGCTCGGGTTTGCCTCCGGACCTCTTGACCCGCCAAAGCTGGTCGCCGACGCCGTAGAGGACGTACCGCGAGTCGGGTGACCACGCTGGTGGTCCGATCGACGACGGCAACGGCACCTCGGCGAGTGGTGACCGATCTCGCGTCACCAGATCCAGGACAACGAGGCTCGACAACCGACGACTCGTGTCCCAGACGCTGAAGGCTAGCGAACTCCCGTCGGGCGACGTGGCCAGTCCGTAGTAGAAGGGGGGCGGTGTGCTGGTGAGGAGCGCCTCCTCGCGTTGCGATTCCAGATCCCACCTGAACAGACCCGTGGCTCCATTCGATTGCTGGTCGGTGTAGAAGAGCGAGCGACCATCGGCGGACCATGTCAACCAATCCAACTGTCGCTCCCACACGCTCGGACTGCTGAGCAACGTCCTGATTCGCCCAGACTCTGTATCCACACCGAGGACGACCTCGCGGGGATATGCGCGCCGATCCCATCCCTTGACCAGAACGGTAACGCCGTCCGGTGACCACATAGGCCGAAGCTGGTGCAATACATTCACCGGGATAGGCCAACGCTTGTCGATGTTGCCGTCGGCTGTCCGAACCACCAACGCCCAGGCGCCGCGAAGCACACCCATTCCGGGCGGAATCACGCCACCGATGGGCTCGATTGAGGCAAGGTGCTCACCGTCACGCGACCAGTAGGCGCCCGTGTTATGGAGAGCCGGCGCAAGCACTCTCGAAGGCTCCACCGGCGTTCCGCCGTCAACGTGCACCTCACTCACGACGAGGCTGCAATCGCAGTCCACACGTCCTATGTAGTACGTGCCATCGGCGGCTGAGCCGAGGGGGATCAACTGTCCGACATCGGACAACAGCATCGTTGGAGTGCCATCGGGTTCGCCCTCCGATATGGGTTGGAACCAGATGTCCACGGACCCTGATCGGTCGCTCGCGAATACGACTCCGTCCCCGGAGGGTGACCAGCCAATCAGTCGGTCATCTCCCGGATTGCGGGTCAACGCGACGCGTTGCTGGCCGGTTGCGTCCATCATGAAGATGTCGTGTCTTGCCCCCTCCGCATCGCTGGCTCGATCGAAAGCGATCAGGCCGCCGTCGGGTGAGAAGGCCATGAGCTCCGGAAGGCCCTCTCCCTGTGGCTCAAAGGACGCAATCACGTTGGGCGTCCCTCCCGATTCCGACACCAGTGCGACCGCTCCAGCCGCGTCACGGTACTGGATTGTCACGAGGACATGACTACCGTCGGGCGACCAACCCTTCACCCAGATGGAGCGCACGGCGGGATCCCTGAACAGCACGCGTGACTCGGAGCCATCGATGCCGACGACGCGCAAGTCATCGTGATCCTCTTCGTTGTGCCAGGCGAACGCGATTCGATCCGAGGTTGGCGAGAACGCACCGTTCATCACGAGCTGAGGAAGGGTCGCCCGAGTCAGATTGCGCACGTCCCCGCTTTCGACGACGCGCATTGCCAGGTTCCCCGAGAAACCGATCTCTGCGATCCGGCGAGCATCCGGCGATACGGACAGAGGGAAGGGTACGTCTGCGAGCTTCAGGATCTGTGGCCCACGACGGGGTTCGGGCTGTCCGGACAGCTCCGAGCACATAGCGGCGAGCGCGACGAGTGACAGCCCGCCAGCGCGAGCGTAGCGGGAAAGCTGAAGAGCCAAGCGAAACCCGGTTGGCACCATGCCCACAAGATCCTACATCATCCGATATCGCGGCAACGAGGAGCGAGATGACCTGCACCCGAATCTGCACCCGAATGGACCCCGGAACCCCAGGGTTGGGCCGAATACGACCCCGGAACTTCCGGGGTCTGGGGGTGTTTCGAGGCCGCCTTTTAATCCGTAGGTCGTGGGTTCGATCCCCACCCCGGTCATTGTTGTAAGCCATGGCCGTGTAGCTGGTTACACGCCTGCATTCTCATGTTTCTCGCCGCGCCGACAACCGAGATCGTCTGGGACCCGACTGGCCTGTTTTCAGGAGCGAACGACTGGGCTCCTATCTGACGGGATGCAAGCAGGGGCGGCCCCGAAGGAACCGCCCCTGCTCCCATTCGCTCCTGGGGCCTGCCGCCGTCTTCATGGCGGCGGTCCGTTCGGGTGGGCTAATCCCACTTCGATCGCCGCTTCTCTCGCGATCGGGGAGTAGCGCAACCTCGGCCCGCCCCCTCGTTCATCCAACCGGCCGTTGCCTAATCTCCTGGGCTTGAGCCCGGGGAAGTGAGCTCGGCTGCGGTCGCGCCATGGCCTTGCCGACGATTGCCACCTTCGTCATGACCCTGAGGCCCGAGCTCACCGTAGTCCAGGACCCGGGTTTCCTCAGGCTCGTCCTCCGCCCTGTCTTCCAGGGGATCGCGATCGGGGAGCCGGTCCAAAAGGCCCAGGAAGACCGAGCGACCGAGACCGAGGACGGCATAGAGCGCCAGCGCGAGAAAGAAGGAGTAACGGGGCACGGTGATGGCCAGCGCGGTCCCGATTGACAACCAGGCGAGATGGCCTCGTCCGATCCAGTTACGAGGG
>JARRMU010000140.1:0-13501 GCA_037385645.1 Gemmatimonadales bacterium | reverse complement strand
CGTGAGCTCGTCGGAGCGGACCCCGCGGCGCCCAAGGGCGCGCTTTACCACCGGTAGTGAGCGAACGCCTTGTTGGCTTCCGCCATCCGGTGGACATCCTCTTTCTTCCGAACGGCTCCGCCCTCGCCGCGGCTGGCATCCAGCAGCTCGGCGGCCAACCTGTCGGCCATGGTCTTCCCTGGCCGGCCGCGGGCGAACTGCACCAGCCACCGGCGAGCCAGCGCTTCTCGTCGCCCGTGTCGAACCTCCATCGGCACTTGGTAGGTCGCACCGCCAACCCGCCTGCTGCGCACTTCGAGCACCGGCCGAGCGTTCGACAGCGCCTGTCGGAACACGTTCAGAGCAGGTTGGCCAGTCCGCTCTTCGATCTTCCGCATGGCGTCGTAGAAGATCGCCTCCGACACGGACTTCTTGCCGTCCAGCATGAGGACGTTGATGAACTTGGAGACCTCCGCACTCTGGTATCGGGGGTCCGGCGGCACCTCTCGGACTACGGCTCTCTGTCTTCGCGCCATATGCTATTCGACTGCTCTGTTCGCACCCCGATCAGCATCGAGGCCGATGGATTCGGTGTTAGTATGCAGAACCGGCTTGACAGAACCGGTTTACGATCGCCGCACCAGGCTCCCGCTGCGACGTTCCGCGATTATCGGCCGATGAACCCACCTATGCTTCGAGGCGGGCAGCAGGGTGGCTTACCTTTTCGCGCCGTACTTAGATCGACCCTGCTTGCGGTCCTGTACCCCCGATGTATCGAGGGTACCGCGGATGATGTGATACCTCACTCCGGGAAGGTCCTTCACACGACCGCCACGGATCAGAACGATGCTGTGCTCCTGGAGGTTGTGCCCCTCGCCCGGGATATAGGCCGTCACTTCGTAACCGTTCGTCAGGCGCACGCGAGCGACCTTGCGAAGGGCCGAGTTCGGCTTCTTCGGCGTGGTCGTGTATACGCGTGTGCAGACACCGCGCTTCTGGGGATTCCTCTCCAGAGCGGGCGCTTTTCGGCGCTTCCCGGTCTGCTTGCGGCCCTTTCGGACCAGCTGGTTGATCGTGGGCATCTTTCCCCGTTCACATCGACGATCCTCGGCGCCTGCTCCGCCCCTCGGCGCGTTCGTCGTCCGAAGCTCTCCTCCTACAGTCCGGACCGCTCGAGGCAAAGCAAACAGCGGGCGGAGACGCAAATCGCCCCCGCCCGAAGTCGGTCCGTTTTCGTATCGACGGACCGTCCCAACCAAAGACCGGCCATCTTAAACCCTAACTCTAGGGCTGTCAACTGATATCGGACGCTCAGCCAGTCGTCGAGGTACCCCTGCCGCGGCGCGAAAGATCCTGCCTAAGGGCGGCGACCGATCTTCCTCAGGCCGGTGCCTCCTCGACCACGGGAGCCGTCAGCTCTGGCGTGCTGTCCTCAGCCCGCAAATCAGCGAACAAGCCACCCGCCGCCGGCTCCGGCTCTTCCACCACGCGGCGCATCGCGTCCAGCTCGCGCTGGAGCGGCTCGCCAACGAGGAAGTCCACCTGCTGGTAGCGGTGAATGCCCGTGCCTGCAGGCACGAGATGGCCGATGATGATGTTCTCCTTGAGCCCGCGCAGCTGATCCTTGGCTCCCCGAACCGCGGCATCCGTCAACACGCGAGTCGTCTCCTGGAACGAAGCCGCGCTGATGAACGACTCCGTCGTCAGGCTGGACTTCGTGATTCCGAGCAGGATCGGCTCTGAACGTGGCGGCTTTCCGCCCGCCTCGAGGGTCTCTTGTGTTCTCTCTCGGAATTCCATGCGGTCAACGTGTTCGCCCTCCAGGTACTCCGTATCTCCTGGCGTGGTGATCTTGACCTTCTGCAGCATCTGGCGCACGATCACGCCGATGTGCTTGTCGTTGATCCGCACCCCCTGCAGCCGGTAAACCTCCTGAATCTCGTTCAGCAGGTACTCCTGGACGGCTCGCGGTCCCTTGACTCTCAATATGTCGTGAGGGTTTACCGGCCCCTCCGACAGACGGTCTCCCGCCCGAACCAGATCGCCCTCGTGCACGCGAAGGTGCTTGCCCACTGGGATCTGGTAGACCATCTCCTCGCCACTGTCCATGGTCACGATCAGCTCGCGCTTGCCGCGCTTGATTCCGCCGAAAGAGACGCGGCCGTCAACCTCGGTGATCGTGGCGGGGTCCTTCGGGCGCCTCGCCTCAAACAGCTCGGCGACACGTGGCAGACCACCGGTGATGTCCCGAGTCTTGTACGCTTCCCGGCTGATCTTGGCGATGGTGTCGCCCGGGCTCACGGCTTCGCCGTCGTGGACCAGTAGTTGTGCGCCTACCGGCACGATGAACTCGCGTAGCTTCTTGCCCTTCCCGTCGACGATTTCGATACGCGGATGGAGCTTCTTCTCGCGGTCCTCGATGATGACGAGCTGGCGGCGCCCGGTTGCCTCGTCCAGCTCCTCGCGCACCGTCTCCTCGGGCACGATGTCGTTGAAGCTCACCTTGCCCTTGTGGTCGGCCACGATCGGCTCGGAATAGGGGTCCCAGCTGAAGAGCAGCGAGCCCCGGTCCACCGTGTCTCCATCCTCGACGCTCAGGGTGGCACCGTACGGCACCGCAAGTCGTGAGCGCACACGATCCTCGCCCGTGCGCATCAGGATCTGACCCTCCCGACTCGTGACCACGCGGCCCCCGTCCGGCGCTTGCACGAAGGTCACACGCTCGAAGCCCACCGTCCCCGGAATCTTGGACTTCCTCTGCGTCTGGGCGGCGATGCGGGCCGCCGTGCCCCCGATGTGGAAGGTCCGCAGGGTCAGCTGCGTCCCCGGCTCTCCAATCGACTGGGCCGCGAGAATCCCGACTGCCTCGCCGATGTCCACCGGCCCCATCGTGGCCAGGTTACGCCCGTAACACTGCTGACAGATGCCGCGGCGTGACTCACACGTCAGCACCGAGCGGATCTTCACGGTCTGAATCCCGGCGTCGTCGATCGCCTCGGCCTTGGTCTCGTCGATTACGTCTCCGGCGCCGACGATCAGCTCGTCGTCGATGGGGTCCACGATGTCTTCGAGCGCCACGTTCCCGTCCACCCGGTCCTTGAGGGGCTCGATGATGTCCTCGCCCTCCTTGAGGGCCGAGATGTCGAGACCGAGAACCGTGCCGCAGTCCTCCTCTGTGACGGTCACGTCCTGCGCGACGTCGACCAGACGCCTGGTTAGATAGCCCGCGTCCGCCGTCTTCAGGGCCGTGTCCGCGAGGCCCTTGCGGGCGCCGTGGGTCGAGATGAAGTACTCCAGGACGCTGAGCCCCTCGCGGAAGTTGGAGCGGATCGGGCTCTCGATGATCTCACCGATCCCACCGGTAAGCTTCTTCTGGGGCTTGGCCATCAGACCGCGCATTCCGGCGAGCTGTCGAATCTGGTCTCTCGAGCCTCGTGCACCGGATTCAAACATCATGTAGATGGGATTGAACCCATCACGCGAGGCGGAGAGGCCACGAACCATGGCGTCCGCCACGTCGTTGTTCGCATGCGTCCAGGCGTCGATCACTTTGTTGTAGCGTTCCCCGAAGGAAATGACGCCGCGGTGATAGGCCTTCGTGAAGCGATCCACGCCTTCCTGTGCCTCGGTGAGGATCTCCCGCTTGTCCGCCGGGATCTCCATGTCATCCATCCCGATCGATATCCCTCCGATCGTGGCGTGACGGAATCCGAAGTCTTTCAGCGCATCCAGGAACTCCGTGGTCTCCTTCAGGCCCGCCATGCGAAACGACATGAAAACCAGGTCGCCGAGCGTCCCCTTGCCCATGGTTTCGTTGACAAACGGGACGGTCTCGGGCAGGATCGCGTTGAACAGCACCCGTCCAACCGTCGTGTTCTCCCACCGCTTCACCCGCTCACCCTCTGCATCCACGACGTCCGCCAGGAAGCGGATGGGTCGGCGATAGTCGGGCGTGCCATCGGGCTTGCGGAGGTATCCGTTCGCGAGGGCCACCTCGACCTGGTCGGGGTCATCGAAGCATGGGAGCCCGCCCGCCTCGACCACCTCGTCGAAGTCCGGCCCCTTCTTCGTCACGAAGTAGCAGCCGAGCACCATGTCCTGGGTCGGCGAAGCGATCGGCCGTCCGCTCGCGGGCTTCAGGATGTTGTTGCTCGAGAGCATGAGCACCCGGGCCTCCAGCTGAGCCTCGAAGGAGAGAGGCACATGCACCGCCATCTGGTCGCCGTCGAAGTCGGCGTTGAACGCCGCGCAGACGAGCGGGTGGATGCGAATCGCCTTACCCTCGACGAGCACCGGCTCGAAGGCCTGGATACCGAGTCTATGTAGGGTCGGCGCCCGGTTCAGTAGAACCGGATGGTCCTTGATGATGTCCTCGAGGACTTCATAGACCTTCGGGTCGTCGCGCTCCACCAGCTTCTTGGCGCGCTTGACGGTCTCGGCAGCTCCGCGCCGCTCGAGCTCGTGAATGATGAACGGCTTGAAGAGCTCGACCGCCATCGCCTTTGGGAGTCCGCACTGGTGAAGGTGCAGCTCCGGACCGACCACGATGACCGACCGGCCGGAGTAGTCGACCCGCTTGCCGAGCAGATTCTGGCGGAAGCGTCCCTGCTTGCCCTTCAGCATGTCGGAGAGCGACTTGAGCGGCCGCTTGCCTCGCCCGCGGATGGCCTTGCCACGGCGGCCGTTGTCGAACAGGGCGTCCACCGCTTCCTGCAGCATCCGCTTTTCGTTCCGCAGGATCACCTCGGGCGCACGCATCTCGAGAAGCTTCTTGAGGCGGTTGTTCCGGTTGATCACGCGGCGGTACAGGTCGTTGAGGTCGGACGTCGCGAAGCGACCTCCGTCGAGCGGTACCAGCGGGCGCAGGTCGGGCGGGATCACCGGGATCACGTCCATGATGAAGTGTTCCGGGTTGTTCCGCTTGAACGGATCCTCGTCGCTGCCGCGGATCGCGTCGATGACCTTGAGCCTCTTCAGCTTCTTCTTCTTGCGGTGTTTCGAGGTCTCGTTCGCGACCTCTATCCTCAGCTCCTCGGCGAGGCGGTCGACATCGAGCTGCCCCAGGAGCCTCCGGACGCCTTCGGCACCGATCTCAGCTCGGAACGCCGTGTCATTCTCTTCCCGGGCTTTCTCGGTGAGCGTCCAGTACTCCTCCTCGTCCAGGACCTGCAGCTCCTCGACCTCCTGTTGGCCGGGATTCGTCACGACGTACGCGGCGTAATAGATGACCCGCTCCAGATCACGGAGCTTCATCCCCAACAAGTAGCCCATCTGGGAAGGCAGAGTCTTGAAGAACCAGATGTGGGCCACCGGCACCGCCAGCTCGATGTGGCCCATCCGCTCTCGCCGCACCTTCGAGAGGGTCACCTCGACGCCGCACTTGTCGCAGATGTGACCCCGGTAACGGATGCGCTTGAACTTCCCGCAATGGCACTCCCAGTCCTTGACCGGACCGAAGATGCGCTCGCAGAACAGTCCGTCGCGCTCGGGCTTGAACGACCGGTAGCCCTGCTGTTCCGACCGATCAACCCTGTCGGCCGCCAACGCACAACGATCTCTCGATTACACCTTTTCGCGCCGTGACCCGGCGGGGCTACGGGATAACCCGACGCCCGACGGCTACTCTGTGAAGAAGCCGTTCTCTTCCTCCCTGCCCAGCGTCACGCTCAAGCCGAGAGCCTGAAGCTCCTTGACCAGCACGTTGAAGCTCTCCGGCACGCCCGGTTGCGGCAGGTTTTCCCCCTTGACGACGGCTTCGTAGACGCGGCTGCGCCCAGAGACATCGTCCGACTTGACGGTGAGCATCTCCTGCAGCGTATGCGCGGCGCCGTATGCTTCGAGCGCCCACACCTCCATCTCGCCGAAGCGCTGGCCTCCGAACTGGGCTTTCCCGGCCAGCGGCTGCTGTGTCACCAGGCTGTAGGGTCCGATGGACCGCGCGTGGATCTTGTCGTCCACCAGGTGCGACAGCTTCATCATGTAAATCATCCCGACGGTGACGTCGGCATCGAACTCCTCGCCGGTCCGGCCGTCGCGTAGTCGGGCCTTTCCTTGGGGTCTCAGACCGGCACGGCTCATCAGCTCGCTGACCGCGGCATCGACTCCGGACTTGATCCGTCTCTCGCCGACGAGGTCGGCGGCCGCGTCCCAACCATCCTCTCGAAGCTTCTCTGAGATCGTGCCTCCGGAGAGATCACGGGCTACTTCGACGAGGAAGCGGGCGAACGCGGCCATGAAGTCACGCAGCCCTTTGACGGGAGAGTCCAGGTAGTCGTCCAGCTGGCGACCGAGACCGACTCCGGCCCCGTTCGTCTGCGCCACCTGACCCCCACCTGTAATCTCGATGCCCTCGGCCAACATCTGTGCTTCATCCGGGCCCAACGTCGGCGGCTCCACCTCGGAACCCAGGCTGCGCGCCGCCCAGATCGACCCCGCGATCTTCAGCAGGGCGCCGATTTCGTGCTCGCTGGCTCCCTGGAAGACAGGCGTCTCGGACCGGAACCCGAGGATCTCGCCAGCCCACCCGAGAAGCGTCTCGAGGATCTGGCCGACGTTCATGCGGCTCGGCACGCCGAGCGGGTTGAGGACGATGTCCACGGCCGTCCCATCGGGTAGGAAGGGCATGTCCTCCTCGGGGACGACGCGGGCGATGATCCCCTTGTTGCCGTGACGGCCCGCCATCTTGTCGCCGACCGCGATCTTCCGCTTCTCGGCCAGGTAGACCTTCACGAGCTGGACGACGCCTGGAGAGAGCTCGTCCGGCTGGAAGACCTTGTCGATCCCCTCCTCCGTGCGCTCCCGGATTCGCTCGGCACGCGCTTTGGCCTCCTCGATCAGGCGGCGTACGCGATCGTTCGCCTTCACGTTCTTCACCTTGAGGGTGGAGAGATCGACGGTGCCGAAGTCCAAGTCATCCAAACTCGACATCGTCAGCTTGGTACCCTCGGAGAAGAGCGGCTCGATGGTTCCCCGCTTGAGGAAGAGCGCCACCGTCTGACCCTTGAGAATGTCGCGCAGCTCTTCATCCCGCGCGTCACGCACCCGTCCGATCTCGGAGCGCTCGACCTCGCGCAGCTCGGCAATCCTCTCGCCGTGCTCACGCTCGAGCAGCGGATCATCGATCCGCCGCGAGAAGATCTTGACATCGATGACCGTCCCCTCGACGCCAGGAGGCACGCGAAGCGAGCTGTCTTTGACGTCCTTCGCCTTCTCACCGAAGATCGCGGTCAGGAGCTTCTCCTCCGGGCTAAGCTCTGTCTCGCCCTTCGGCGTGATCTTCCCGACCAGGATGTCGCCCGACTTGACCGTCGCGCCGATACGGACGATGCCGCGCTCGTCGAGGTCCACGAGCGCCTCCTCGGCCACGTTGGGAATCTCTCGCGTGATCTCCTCCATCCCGCGCTTGGTGTCGCGCACGTGGAGCTCAAGCTCCTGGATATGTACCGACGTAAGGGCGTCCGTCTTGGCCAGCCGTTCGCTGATGACGATGGCGTCCTCGAAGTTGTGCCCGTACCAGGGCATGAAGGCGACGAGGAGGTTCTGACCGAGGGCGAGTGATCCGTCCTCGGTCGCCGCTCCGTCTGCGATCACCTCGCCCTTATTGACGCGATCGCCGAGCCTCACAATCGGGCGCTGGTTGATGGACGTGTCCTGGTTGGTCCTCCAGAACTTCTTCAGCCGGTACCTGTCGTACTGGGTCAGCCGTGCCAGAGGAACGTCACCGGCGCCGCCGCGCGGCTCGCCGGTATCCACGACGATCTCGTCGGCCGTGACCTTGGTGACCTTTCCGGCCCGGCGAGCGAGGACGACGGCCCCGGAGTCCCGTGCGACCTTCTGCTCGAGGCCCGTGCCGACCAGCGGAGCTCCGGGAAACAGTAGGGGCACGGCCTGCCGCTGCATGTTCGACCCCATGAGCGCCCGGTTGGCGTCGTCGTGCTCGAGGAAGGGAATGAGCGCCGGCGACACGGCCACGATCTGCTCGGGCGCCACATCCATGAAGTCGATATCGTCGGGGGGAAGGAGCGGATAGTCATCCCGCCGACGGGAAAGCACGAGATCCCGCTTGAACCGTCCGTCTTCATCGAGCGCGGCGTTGGCCTGGGCGACCGAGTACTCCTCCTCCTCGCTCGCGGAGAGCCACACGAGATCATCGGTGACCTTACCGTCCACCACCCGATGATACGGTGTCTCCAGGAAACCGAGCTCGTTCAGCTGCGCGAACGTCGTCATCGAGGTGATCAGCCCGATGTTCGGCCCCTCCGGCGTCTCGATCGGACACATCCGACCATAGTGAGAGTAGTGAACGTCGCGCACCTCGAATCCGGCTCGCTCGCGCGTCAGCCCACCCGGGCCCAGCGCGCTCAGGCGACGCTTGTGCGTGAGCTCGGCGAGCGGGTTCGTCTGGTCCAGAAACTGGCTCAGCTGCGAGCTTCCGAAGAATGACTGAATGACCGCGCTGACCGTGCGAGCGTTGACCAGATCGTCGATAGAGAGCTTCTCCGGATCGCTGTTGATCGACATGCGCTCTCGAACGAGACGAGCCATGCGCGACAGGCCGACAGAGAACTGGTTCGCAATCAGTTCGCCAATCGAGCGGACTCGCCGGTTACCCAGATGATCGATGTCATCGGTGTACCCACGACCCTCGTGGAGCTCGACGAGGTACCTGAGGATCGCCACGAAGTCGTGCGGGGTCAGCACGGCCGTGTCCTCGCTCGGCAGCTCGACGCCCAGCAAGCGATAGACGTCCTTCAGACGCTGGTTGACCTTGTGGCGTCCGACCCTGCCCAGATCGTACCGCTTGGGGTTGAAGAAGAGGCGATCGAGAGCGCCGCGGGCGGTCTCCAGGTTGGGGGCCTCGCCCGGACGCACCAACGAGTAAATCGAATGCAGCGCGGCCGCCTCGCCATCGGTCGGATCCTTGGCGAGCGAGTTCTTGATCAGCGGTGACTCGCCCCGAGGTCCTCCCGTGAATATGAGGGCCTCGCGAATGCGGCTGGCCCTCAGCTTCGCGAACAGCTCTTCCGTGAACGGCTCGCCCGCCTCATGCAGGACCTCTCCCGTCGAGGGGTCGACGACATCGGCCGCGAGCTGCGGCTCCTGGCTCCAGTCGCGGCGCATTGTGAGGTCCGCGAACGATCCTCGCATCGGGATGAATGCCGCGCTCGAGTACGCCATGACTCGACCGATCCCGGCGCGTTCCAGTCGCTCGATCAGCTCTTCCGTGATCTCGTCGCCACGGCGGGCGAGAAAGGCCTCCTCATCATCGAAGACCTCGACCTCCCCCACTCCGGCGGCGGTGAACCGTCGGAACAGCGTGTCGTCCAGCCGGTCGCCCCGAGCGGCCAGGGCCGCGCCGGACTCGGGGTGGTCCACGCCCGTTGCCAGGAAGACCGCCTCCATCTCCTCCAGGTCCGAGCCGTCGAGCTCGAACGAGATCTTGTCGCCCTCGAACTCTTCGTTCGGCACGCTCTCGGCCAGCAACGTCCCGAGAACCTCGCGCCGCGGGCCACCCTCCTCGACGGGGCTCGTGATGTCGAACTCCCGCACATCGTAGAAGAGGTCCAGGATGTCCCCATCCGTCCCGTGGCCGAACGCGCGAATGAGCGCTGTGGCCGGGAATTTCTTCTTCTTGTCGATGTGGACGTATATGACATCGTGGATGTCCAGCGTGAACTCCACCCACGAGCCGCGGAAGGGGATGATCCGGGCGCTGAACAGACGGGTGCCGTTCGGGTGGATCGTCTCCTCGAACACCACGCCCGGAGAACGGTGAAGCTGACTGACGATGACCCGCTCCGCGCCGTTCACGACGAACGTCCCCTGCTCGGTCAGCAGCGGAAGATCGCCGAGGTAGACCTCCTTCTCGAGGATGTCGCGTGGCCGTTTCTCACCATCTCCCAGCGTCTCGTACATGATGAGGCGGAGGGTGGCCTTGAGGGGAGCCGCATAGGTCATGTCCCGCTCTATGCACTCTTCGACCGTGTACTTGGGCTCACCGAGCCCGTAGTCGACGAACTCGAGCGAGAAGTTCTCGTTCACATCCGTGATCGGGAAGATCTCGTTGAATACCCGCTCCAAGCCGAGGTCCTCGCGCTCCGCGGCGCTCTGCTCGCTCTGCACGAGTCGATCGAAGGCCTGCAGCTGGACATCCAGAAAGTGCGGCATCGGCATGGATGACCGCAGTTTCGAGAACGACACCGAATGCAATGGCGAGCCCAGTCAGCCCCCTTGCTGGGCTACTTGATCTCCGCGACCGCGCCTTGTTCCTCGAGCTTGGCTTTGATGGTCTCCGCCTCCTCCTTGCTCACCGCCTCTTTGACGGGCCCCGGGGCGTTGTCGACCACCTCCTTCGCCTCTTTGAGACCAAGGCTGGTGACCTCGCGAACGACCTTGATCACCTGGATCTTCTTGTCTCCGACTCCGGTGAGAACGACGTCGAACTCGGTCTGCTCCTCCTCGGCAGCGCCACCTCCTCCGGCAGCACCCGGCATGACCGCAGCCACGGGGGCCGCCGCTGACACGCCGAACGTGTCCTCCATCTTCTCCTTGAGCTCTGCCGCCTCGAGGACGGTGAGCGATCCGATCGCATCCAGCAGCTCGTCGACCTTGCTCATCTAGTTGGCTCCCTGCTCTGTGTCCCCGGCCGCCTGCACCTTGGCGACCTCCTCGATCATGTACGTCACGTCGCGAATCAATCCAGCCAAAACCCCCACGATCCCGGCGATGGGTGCCGTCAGACCGCCCGCGATGCTCCCCAGGAGCTCGTCGCGCGACGGCAGGTCAGCCATCGCTTCTACATTGCCCGGAGTGACGACCTGACGTTCGATCAGCGCGATCTTTACGACCGGTCGGCTGTCATGTTCCCTGGCGAAATCGCGGATTATCCTGGCCGGCGCCACCGGGTCGCTTCCGCCGAGCAGAAGCGCCGTGGGCCCAACCAGATGCTCGTCCAACGCGTCGAGCTCGAGTCCCTCGATGGCGCGCCGGGCCAGCGTGTTCTTGACCACCCTGTACTCCAGCCCTCCATCGCGCACCTTCGTACGGAACTCCGTGATCTCCTTCACATCCAAACCGGTGAAGTCGGTCAGGAAGATCGTGTCGGCGTCACGCAGCCGCGTCGCCAGCTCCTCAGCGACCTGCTGTTTCTCCTCGAATCGCATCCTGCTCTATGCCCCCTCCGCGCCAGTGGCCGTGATGCTACTTGGCGCGACGGAAAAGGTTCGGGTCGATGGAGACGCCCGGTCCCATCGTCGAGCTGACCGTTACGCTCTTCACGTACGTGCCCTTGGCGGCCGACGGCTTGTTACGGACAATCGCATCCGCGAGCGCCTCGAAGTTCTCCAGCAGCTTGCCGCCCTCGAAGCTCACCTTGCCGATCGGCGCATGGACGTTCCCGGTCCGATCCACTCGAAACTCGATCTTACCTGCTTTCGCCTCACTCACCGCGCGACCGACATCCATGGTCACCGTGCCGGCTTTCGGCGTCGGCATCAGGCCTCGCGGGCCGAGGACGCGGCCCAGCTTGCCCACCTCCTTCATCAGGTCGGGCGTCGCGATGGCCACATCGAAGTCCAGCCACCCGCCTTCGATCTTCTCGATGTACTCCGTCCCGACGTAGTCCGCGCCCGCTACTTCGGCTTCACGAGCCGGTTCGCCTTGGGCCAGAACGAGGATACGCACCGTGCGGCCGGTCCCCGCCGGCAAGACGACGGTTCCGCGGACGATCTGGTCGGCCTTCCTGGGGTCGACACCGAGGCGGAAGACGACGTCCACGGTCTCATCGAAACCGGCAAACGCCATCTGCTTCACCTTCTCGATCGCGGCTGCCGGCTCCAGCTTGGAGCCGGGCTCGACCGTTCCGACCGCATCGCGGTACTTCTTCCCCCGGCCAGCCATCAGTCCGCCACCTCTATGCCCATCGATCGCGCCGTACCGGCGATCATCTGAACCGCCGCATCCAGGTCGTTCGCGTTGAGGTCTTCCATCTTTATCTCCGCGATCTTGCGGAGTTGATCACGCGTCACCTTGGCAACCTTCTCCCGGTTCGGCTCGGGTGAGCCGGCGGGAACGCCCGCCTCCTTCTTCAGCAGCTCGGACGCCGGGGGCGTCTTCGTGATGAAGGTGAAGCTCCGGTCCGCGTACACGTTGATCTCGACCGGAATGATCGTCCCGCTCTGAGCCGCCGTCTTGGAGTTGAACTGCTTGCAGAACTCCATGATGTTGACGCCGTGCTGTCCCAACGCCGGCCCAACGGGCGGCGCCGGATTCGCCTGCCCTGCCGGTATCTGCAACTTGATGAAACCGATCTGTCGCTTCGCCATCTATTCGCTCGTCCGTTTCAGCCCGTTAGTAGCCGCGCAGCTGCGTGTAATCCAACTCCACACTGGTCGGCCGGCCGAAGAGGCTCACGTGCACCCGGACTTTGCCCTTGTCCGGGAACACCTCCTCCACGGTCCCGCTGAAATCGCTGAACGGGCCCTCGGTCACCTCAACGACCTGCCCCTTCCGGAACGGGATCTCCTCCGTGGGACCGGCCTCCTCCAGCTCGTCAGCGATCCCAAGGATCTTGTTGACCTCATCCTGCTTCAGCGGCTGCGGCAGCGTACCACCGCCGACGAACTTGATGACCCCCTGCGTGCTGTTGACCAGGTGCATCGTGTCCTGGTTCAGGTTCATCTGGATGAGGACGTAGCCGGGGTAGAGACGCTTGGTGGACTTCACCTTACGCCCTCCCTTGATCTCGACGACCTCCTGGGTCGGAACCACCACCTCCCGAATCGCCTTTTCTTCGGGCGTCTCGCCGGGCATCTCGGCGATCTTCCGCTCGAGCAACGTCTTCACCTTGTTCTCATGCCCGGAATACGTCTGCAGGGCATACCACTCGACGTCTTGCACGCTCTTTGTCTCAGCCACTGAACAAACCCACCAGCGTGCGCACGAACCATGAGAACACGGCGTCCATCCCGCCGATGATGAACGCCAGTATGATGACGAAGATCAAGATCACGATCGTCGCGTTGCGAAGCTGCTCGCGATCGGGCCAGGTGACGCGTCGCATCTCGACCTGGACCTCTTCGACGAAGGTCTGTGTCTTTCTCAGTATGCCAGCCAAATCCCCGGACTCCAATCCACTCGAGACCCGTCGCGTTGACCCCGAGACACGAAGAGCCGTACCGTCCTGGCACAGCCGTATCCTCGCGCCCATCGCACAACGCGTTTCCAAACCGATCGTTTCGAAACGGCGCCGAGCGTCTTCAGCGCGTCTCTTTGTGCGGCCTGTGTGTGTTGCACCGAGGGCAGAACTTCTTGAACTCGACCCGCTCCGGATGCAGTCGCTTGTTCTTCGTCGTCGTGTAGTTGCGCTCTCGGCACTCCGTGCACTCGAGCGTCACGCGGTCTCTCATCTTATTCGACGATTTCGGTAACGACGCCGGCGCCGACCGTGCGGCCGCCCTCGCGGATCGCGAAGCGCAGTTCCTTGTCCATCGCGATCGGCGTGATCAGCTCCACGTCCATGTTC
>JARRMU010000139.1:0-5777 GCA_037385645.1 Gemmatimonadales bacterium | reverse complement strand
CAGCGCGCAGATGATTCCATATCAAGTATCACGATATTAAACTACTAGCGCTCGCCGTCCACCTTGCATCCCTCGCCGCGGCTGGGCACGGTGGTACTGAGCAGGCTCGTAAGGTCGTGAGACGGCGGTGAGCGCCGAGATGCTTGTCACCCGGAGATCCTAACATGGAATCGTTGGCACTCGTGAGTCAGATCGTCATCGCGCTGGGGCTTCTGAACGTCTGGCTGCTGCGCGCCAAGCGGCCGACGGCTTACCGCGGAGGCGACGCCCAGAACATGAAGGAAGAGTTCGAAGCCTACGGTCTCCCCGCATGGTTCATGGGTCCTCGCGATACTTCTGCTGGCTGGAATATGGTACCCGCCCATCACGAAGCCTGCGGCCATCGCAGTTGCCCTCCTCATGCTGGGTGCCGTACTGATGCATCTGAAGGTGAAGGATCCACTGAAGAAGGCCTTGCCGGCGTTCTCGCTGCTTGTCCTGTCCGTCATCGTCATTCTCGCGTAGGAGCCTGGCGGGGTTTCCCGCTGCCGAGCTGTAGAGCCGACATCCGCCGGATCAGGTGCATGGTCTGTGTGTTCGCGGCCTGGGGCCCTCATTCCTTCACCCTCCCCTCCAGAAGCTCCTCGAGGACCCCCCACACCGTCCTAGCCACCACGGCATGGCCACCCGCTGTCGGATGGATCCCATCGGGAAGATTGAGCGAGTCGACGCCCGCCACGCCGGCCAGGAGAAAGGGGATCAGCTCGGCTCCCGCGCGGCTGGCGGCGGTCCGGTATGCGGCTCGGAAGCGGTCGGTGTACGTCGGGCCCAGATTGGGCGGCGCCTCCATTCCCGCCAGCACGAGGCGGGGGGGCGGGCTGAGCCGGGAGGCTCGCTCCAGGATGGCGAGCATGTTGGCCAGGAGACTGTCGGGATCCAGCCCCCGAAGGCCATCGTTCGCGCCCGTTTCCAGGATGAAGATCACCGGCGTCTCCTGTTGCAACAGCCACTCGGTGCGCCGAAGGGCCCCGGCCGAGGTCTCACCGCTCACCCCGGCGTTGACGACCCGGTAGAGATAGCCGGCGGAATCCAGCATACGCTGGATGACCGCCGGGTAGGCGGCGGACGGATCCACGCCGTATCCAGCGGTCAGGCTGGTGCCCAGGAACATCAGCACCGGCGCCTCGGCCCGCGCCGAGTCGGAAACCAGCGCGCCCGCCGCCGCAGCGCCCGAGGTGGCAGGCGTCGCCGCCGGCTCCCTGGGAGCGTCTCCTCCGGAGCACGCCGCGACGAGTGAGACCAGGAGTACCGTACCCGGGTATTGGCGGATCATTGGCCTCGATTCCGCGGGACGCTTGAGGAACACGCGATGCTTCGATGTGAAGGACTGACCCAGACCTACCTGTCTGGCGGACGCCCCCTCACGGTGCTGAAGGATATCACCTTCGACCTCGAGGACGGCAGCTTCCTGGCTGTCGTCGGGCCCTCCGGCAGCGGCAAGACCACGCTGCTCGGCCTCCTGGCGGGACTCGACCTTCCGTCGGCCGGCCGGGTGTGGCTCGACGGTGCCGACCTCACGGTCATGACCGAGGACGAGCGGGCCCGCACGCGATCCGCCAAGATCGGATTCGTCTTCCAGTCCTTCCAGCTCATCCCGACCCTCACCGCGCGGGAGAATGTACAGGTGCCGCTCGAGCTCCGTGGCGAGCTGTCGGCGGACCGCGCCGACGAGCTGCTGGGCCAGGTCGGGCTGGGCGACCGTCTGGACCACTATCCCGCCCAGCTGTCGGGCGGCGAGCAGCAGCGCGTGGCGCTCGCCCGCGCCTTCAGCATCCGGCCCAGGATTCTGTTCGCCGACGAGCCGACGGGCAACCTGGACGCCCAGACGGGCCGAACCATCATCGACCTCATCCTCGAGCTCAACGAGGCCGAGGGCACGACCCTCGTCCTCGTCACGCACGACCCCGATATCGCTAGCCGCGCCCGCCGCACCATTCGCCTCTCCGACGGCCGGATCGTCGAGGACCGCACGGCCGCCTGATGGACCGGTTCGTGCGCCGGATGGCGTGGCGAGAGACGCGCGGATCTCGCCGCCTGCTGCTGCTGCTCACCGGAGCTGTTGCCGTGGGCGTCGCCGCGCTCGTCGCGGTTAATTCGTTTGCCGCGAACCTGCGGGAATCGGTCACTCAGCAAGCGCAAACGCTGCTGGGCGCCGATCTGTCCATCGCCAGCCGACAGGCGTTCAGCCCGCGCGTCGCTGCGCTCCTCGACACGCTCGTGGCCCTGGATCCGCCCCGGGGGCAGGCGCCCGGGCGGAAGGCCACGGTCGTCAGCTTCGCCGGCATGGTGTACGTGCCCAGCACGGAGGGCGTGCGGCTCGCCCAGGTCGCCGCCGTCGAGCCCGGTTATCCGTTCTACGGGACGATTCGGACCGACCCCGATGAGGCCTGGGGCGAGCTTCAGGAAGGGGGACGGGTCCTGGTCGACCCGAGCCTGCTCACGGCCCTCGCCGCCGAAATCGGAGACACCGTCGCCCTGGGCGAGAGCCGGTTCGTGATCGCGGCCACGGTCCTGAGCCAACCCGGCAACGTGGCCGTGGCGGCCACGTTCAGCCCCCGCGTCTTCATCGCAGCCGCCGACCTTGCGGCCACCGGCCTCCTGCGCTTCGGCTCCCGCGTCGAGTACGAGGCGTTTGTCCAGCTGGCCGATCCGGACCGGGCGACGGCGCTGTCGGAGAAGTACCGGCCGATCCTCAGGGCCGAGCGGACGCGCATCCGAAGCGTCGAAGAGAATCGGTCGGACCTCACCGAGGCGCTGACCCTGCTGAGCAACTATCTCGGGCTCGTCGCACTGATCGCCCTCCTGCTCGGCGGAATGGGTGTGGCGAGCGCGGTCCACGTCTTCATCCGGCACAAGCTCGACACGATCGCCGTGCTGCGCTGCGTGGGCGCCACGACGCGGCAACTGTTCGGCATCTATCTCCTGCAGGCCCTCGCGCTGGGCGCGCTCGGCAGCCTGATCGGCGCCGCGATCGGCGCTGCCCTGCAGCAGGTCCTACCCCTGGTGCTGGCTGACCTTCTCCCGGTCGACGTCCGGGTCCGACTCGATCCCGGAGCCGTGGCCCTGGGCGTCGGCGTCGGAATCTGGGTCGCCGCCGTGTTCGCGCTCCTGCCATTGCTCCGAATCCGGCGGGTCTCTCCCCTCGTGACGTTGCGGCGTGACTTCGAGCCGGCCCTCCGGCGCCGAGACGCGACGCGGCTGTCGGCGGCGCTCGCCCTGGCCGGCAGCATCGGGGCGCTGGCCGTGCTGCAGGCGGGCGGGATTCGCGACGGCATCGGCTTCACCGTCGGAGCCGGCGTGGCCATCCTGCTCCTCTGGCTGGCATCCCTCGGCACGATCCGCGGGGTTCGCCGCTGGTTCCCGAATCGGTGGCCCTACGTCTGGCGGCAGGGACTGGCCAACCTCTACCGGCCCGCGAACCAGACCGTCACCGTCGTGCTGTCGCTCGGCTTCGGCGCCTTCCTGCTGAGCACCCTGTTCCTCGTGCAGCACAACCTGCTGCGCGACCTCAGGGTGGACGGCGAGGGCGGGCAGCCGAACCTGGGCTTCATCGACATTCAGCCCGATCAGCGGGAGGGCGTGCTCGACCTGCTGCGGGCCGAGGGCATCGCCGCGCCTGAGGCGGTGCCGATGATCCCGATGCGGATCAGCGCCGTAAACGGTAAGCCCGTCGTCCTAGCGCCGTCGAGCGCAAGCGCCGAAGGCGATGCGGACGGCTCAGGGGACGACCTCGACGGAGACGATGGCGCCGCGAGGCCCGGGTGGGCCTTCCGGCACGAGTACCGCTCCACCTATCGCGACACGCTCGTCGACTCGGAAACGGTCGTCGAGGGCACGTGGTGGGATGGGCCGAAGCCAGCCGCCGACGGGACCGTCGATGTCTCGCTGAGCGTCGACATCGCGAGAGAGCTCGGCGTGACGGTCGGCGATGAGATCGTTTGGGACGTGCAGGGCGCGCGCATCAAGAGCCGCGTCGCCAACCTTCGCGAGGTGGACTGGGTCCGCTTCGAACCGAACTTCTTCGCGGTGTTTCGCGGCGGTTCGCTCGACCGGGCTCCTCAGTTCTACGTGTCGCTGGTGCGGGTGGACGACCCGTCGGTCCGAGGCGTGCTTCAGCGCAGGACGGCGGAGCGCTACCCCAACGTGACCTCGCTGGACCTCAGCAGCCTTCAGGCGTTGCTCGATGACATCCTGAGCCGGGTGGCCCTCGCGGTCCGCTTCATGGCCGGGTTCAGCCTGGCGACGGGAGCGTTGGTGCTGGTGGGCGCGATCGCCACCACCCGCTTCCAGCGGGTGCGGGAAGCAGTTCTGCTCAAGACGCTCGGGGCCACGCGCCGCCAGGTGCTGAGCGTCTTCCTCGCCGAGTACGCGGCCCTCGGGCTCCTGTCGGCCGGGATGGCCGTGGCGCTCTCGAGCGTGGCGGGCTGGGTGCTCTCCCGATTCGTGTTCGAGACGAGCTATGCGCTCCCCTACCCCGCTCTGGCCGCCCTCCTGGCGACGATCGTCCTGCTCACGGTCGGTATCGGCGCCGGCAACAGCCTCGACATCCTTCGCCGGACGCCACTCGACGTGTTGAGGAACGATTGACGATGGCCGACCCCGACGCCCGTTCGCGCCTCCCGATCGCGCCCGAGGGGATTCCGTTTCTCGTCGGCGGCACAGCTCTAGCCGCAGGTGCGACCGGTCTGCTCAGCGGATGGGGCGGCCTGCCTGCCGTCTTCCCCCTCTCGGTCGGTGCAGGGGCGATTGGATTCATGGCGTACTTCTTCCGCGATCCCGCGCCGAGAGACGACGTTCCGCCCGAGCTCGTGCTCGCGCCCGCACAGGGCCGGGTGTCGGACATCACCGACGTCGACCACCCTCACATGGGCGGAGGCTGCCGCCGCATCGGGATCTTCCTCTCGATCTTCGACGTCCACGTCCAGCGGGCGCCCCTGTCGGGGCTGGTGGAAGACCGCAGTTACCGCAAGGGTCGGTTCCTGGCGGCGTGGGCCCCGAAAGCCTCGGCGGACAACGAGCAGTGCGAGCTCCGACTCCGGGCGGAGGAGAGCCCCGTGGTCGTTCGCCAGATCGCCGGGCTGGTCGCGAGACGCATTGTGACGGATCCGATGGTGGGCGACCGGGTGGCGCGCGGAGGACGAATCGGCTTGATTCGCTTCGGATCCCGCGTCGAGCTGCTGGTGCCGCTCGACTGGACAGTGCTCTGTTCCGCGGGCGACCGGGTGCGGGTCGGGCGGACCCCGTTGGCTCGCCGGACGGCGAGCAAGACAAAGGCGCAGGAATGATTCGACCAAACGGGGCGAAACGCCTGCAGCGCGGAGTGATCATCTTCCCCTCCGCCTTCACGCTCGGGAACCTGTTTCTCGGCATGTGGGCCATCGTGATGGCGGAGCGCGGCGATCTGACCTGGGCCGCTTGGCTCATCGTCTTGGCGGCGATCACGGACAACATCGACGGCCGCGTCGCGCGGTTCACCCGAACCGGCTCCGCCTTCGGCTCCGAGCTCGATTCACTCGTGGACGCGATCTCCTTCGGGGTGGCGCCGGCGTTCCTCCTCTTCAAGAGCTACTTCTCTGCGGGATGGGGCTGGCTTCTACCCCTCACCTACCTGGCGGCCGTCGTGATCCGCCTGGCACGATTCAACGTGCTGCAGGGAGGAAGAGCGAAGCAGCTGTTCGTCGGGCTGCCGTCGCCGATCGCCGGGCCGCTCCTGGCCACCTTCTATCCGTTCAGCCAAA
>JARRMU010000138.1:0-6557 GCA_037385645.1 Gemmatimonadales bacterium | reverse complement strand
AGGAGCTGTCGGCGTCGGAGCCGTAGGAGCCTTCTCCTCCAAGCTGAAGTCGGCTACGGCTGGCATCGCGACAGCCCGGCACGGCGGACAATCAGTGCAGGAGGTGCACATTCCCGTCTTGCTTGTCAGGGGTGGCAGAAGGGACTTCGAACTTCTCGTGCCCCGTGCTTCGGCCAGCCCGGGCGACACCGTGATATGGGGGGCCATCACAAACACGGAATGTCTTGATTATACCGAAGATGCTCTGATCTTCCGGCCGGTAATGCATATCATCGGGGTGAGCTTCAAGGACGCTCCTTCCCGAGATCGCGAGGCTTCCGGAGACTATGAGAACCCCATCCGTGGTTCGTTCAGTTGGCCTGTGCCCGGGGATGCACCAATCGGCAGGTACACGTACTCGATCCGGGTAGTGGACGATGCCGACAACGAATACGTGCTCGATCCGCCACTCGACATCGTGCCCGGCGCATGACCTTCGGCGTCGAGAATCAGTCGTGATGCAGGCAGGGAGGCTGACGTGGCCGCCGTCGGGGTTAATCCTGCGTAAGGAGCGCCTCGAACTCGGGGTCGCCGCGCAGCGATTCCCACCACGGATCCGTGGCTAACTGCCCGTGGCGTTCGGGCTGTAGCTCCGAGTAACGGGCGAGGAGTCTGAGCGCCTCGGTCTTCTCGCCCAGAAGCAACCAGCCGTTGGCCTCGTAGTAGAGCGCATTTGCGTTCGTGGAGTCCGATGCGCGGGAGATGACGGCCCGCGCGCTGTCTGACTGGCCCGCGCGCGCCAGCACGGCAGCGGTCAGCAACTCCCACTGGGATGCCATTTTCGGTAGCTGCTCCTCGAGGATCTCGGTCAGGTGCCACGCATGCCCGACATCCGGCTCCGGCGCGGCTGGAGAAGCCATACCGAGAAGCTCGAGGGCCGGGAAGGCAGGATCGGAGGGGTACGTTTCCGTGCCCATTGTCGAGATCCGGCGCGCCTCCTCGTACTCCCCCTTTTGCAGGGCCGCGTATGCCGCATTGAACAGCAGATCCTTGTTCATCTCGTGGAATGCGTCAGCTTCTACGGCGCGCTCCGCGGCGAGGCCGGCTTCCTGGGCCCGGCCCGTATGAATCAGTAACCGGCTCAACTCCGCCCAGGCTCGTGCCGCTTCGCGATCGGCCTCGACGGCAGCTCTCAAGTCTCCCTCCGCGGCGGCCCATTCCGCGGCAGCGTCGGACGTGCCTCCCTCCCAGGCGCTGTAAAAGCGCGCCGTACCTCTCAGCTCGAGAGCGGAGGGATCCCCGGGGGCCAGATCCAGGGCGTCGTTCGCATAGGCAATGGCCTGCGACAGCAGCTCGTCGTCCCACGACGCCGGACTGGCTCGGCCGATCTTGGCTCTGCCGAAGGCCACCCAGCCTCTGGTGACCGTCGGCAACGACCACTCGCGATCCGTCTCCTGTGCCCGTGCTAGAAGCAGATCGGCCCGAGCGAGCGTCTCGTGGGCGCCTGCCGAGTCATCCGCCTGTTCCAGCGTCCCGGCGTCATCGATCAGGAGTTCGGCCCGCCTCACCAGTGACCAGGCCTCGGGGCTCTCAGTGCCCTTACGAATCTCGCGTAGATGGATCTCTTCGCCGAGCCGCTTTCTGAGGAACTCTTCGACTTCAAGCGAGACCTTGTCGAGAAGAACTAGCTGCGTAGCAGCCGGCTGCTCGACCGTTCGGCTGTCAATGGGCGCGTTCGTGGCCGCATCGATGAGTCGCACGTCGACGCGGATGAGGTCAGCATCACCCTTCACGCTCCCCTCGACGATCGTGCCCGTCCGCAGCGCCCTGACAATGCTGTCCAGGGTCACGTCCGCGTTACGGTAAGGCTTGACGCCGTTTCGCGAGATCACCACGAGCCCAGGAACGTGGCTCAGCCTCTGTATGAGCCCGTCGGTGAGGCCCGCGGCCAGGTAGTCGAAATCCTGTCCCTCGCTCATGTCGTCGAAGTAGAGTACGGCGAGGCGCCGGATATCGAGATCGGCTGCGGAGAAAGTGGCGGGAGACTCCACGGCGGCCGAGTCGGGGTCGTCTCGGAAGAACCACGAGCTGACCGCCTGCACGATCTCCGTCAAGTCGACGATCACCGCCGCGGCCGCGAGGGCCGCCACAGCGACCCCCAACCGAAAGCGGCTCTTCTTGGGCTCGCCATCAGGCGTCTCCGGCTCAGCGGTCACGGCTCGGACGCGAGCCGCCGCCGTCTCGCTGCTGACCTTGGCCGCTGCCCGCTCGGATTCTGCGGTGACGGTTGGCGCGCCCTTGAGCAACGACTCGTCCGGACGCGACGGTTCGCGCTCGAGCGGCTCCGCGTGTGCTCGCGAGGCCTCGGCCCGCGCTTGGGAACCGGCATCGCCTGAGGAGGGTGCGGCCGCCTCACGGGCACGGATCTCCGAGATGAGCGCCTGGGTTTCGGGAGATGGCTGAAGGCCGAGCTCGTTCTCGAGCCGCCAGGCAAAGGCCTCATAAGCCCTGAGCGCCGCAGCCCGGTCTCCCAGTCGGTCAAGCATGCCCATCAGACGCTGTACGGTGGCTTCGTCGTCCTGGGAAAAATCGGCGGCCTTGCGGGCCCATAGCGCCGCTTCCGTCCGCTCGCCGGCGTCCTCCGCTCGCTGCGCCAAAGACCAAGCCGCTTCGGCCGCCTGCTTGCGCAGGGTCGTGCGCCTTCCATCGAGCCCCGTCTCGACTTCCGCGGCATCGGACAGAAAGAAGCCCTCGAGCAGATCACCCTTGTAGAGCTCGAGGGCCGCCTCGGCCTCCCCGTTGCGCACGGCGGCCTCGAACAAGCCCACGTCGCACTCGAGGTGATCGCGATCAATGCCCAGCTCTTCATCCCCCCGCGAAGCCAGGACGCGGGGTCCGAGGCTTCGTCTGAGCGTGTAGAGCGACTGGCGCAAGGCATGACGCGCGCGCTCTTCGTCGGATTCGGGCCAGAACAGTCCGAGCAGCGTGTCGCGGCGCACGAAGTCCCGGTCGGCGGCAAGATAAGCGAGGAGAGCGACCCTCTTCGGCTGAGCCAAAACGGAGAGCATCTGGCGTCCGTCACCCGCTCGGAGGTCGAGCGAACCCAAAAGGGATAATCGTATCATCGCCAGCCTCCGCAGCGACTTACGGGGCCGTCACTGGGAAATGACGGTACACGGACGTCCGCGTGACGGGTCATCGCGATACTCACCAACGTAGACGCCGCGCGGGCCGAATTCAAACGCGACCCCAGCCCGCGGAGGGTGCCGGTAACGGTCGCGGTCGAAAAGGAGTTTGCGCGATGAGATCCTCGACGCATGATCAGCCCAGATACTATGGCAACGTGTTCAATCTCGAGCATGGGCTCATGAGCGCAGGGGTGATCGTCTTGGCCGTCATCGTCCTGATTCTTGTTGGCGCGGAGAGCCGTGCGGTCCAGGGCGGCCAGGTGATTCCGTTCGATGCCCCAATGACCGCTCCATCTAATGATGGAGAGCTGGAGGGATGGGTGAGGCCGGCCGAGATTCGGGTCCACGCGCCGACGGTGGGAGTCCCGGTCCTGGACGAGCGCTTGCTGCGGCGGTTCCGGCTCCTCGAGCCGCCGGCGCCGCCTCCGGTTCGCGAAGCGACCGCAGCGGGGTACGAACCCGTCGCGCCCCTAGGGGCCGATCGTTCGCCGGATGCGCCGCCGGACCGGTAAGGGGGGCACGGAGGTGCCTCTCGACGTGCTGGCGCGCCACAGCTTGGCCAAAATGGCAGGGGGCTCGGCAGGGAATGGCAGGGGCTCAGCAAGGGTTGGGTCCCGCCACTCCCGGCCCCGGATTTCGCCACCTCAGCGGTTGCTCGTAAGTGATTGTTGTACGTAGAGGTACAAGATGCACGCGAGGGGCGACGCGCAACGGCGTTCGGGCACGACTCTTGCCATCACAGAATAGGCTGACTTGGGGCCGTTCGCCGAGATCTGGCGCCCGATGCCAACACTGAGAAACGAGAAGAAGTCTGAGCTGATGAAACGCCCTGATAGAACGGAATTGCTTGTCATGGCGGCGCTGGCGGCCGTGGCGATCCTCTTCGCTTGAGGAAGCGCCCGGTCGCCGAGCCACCGCACGACCTCGCATAGCGCGCAGCAATCGGAGCCTACTCCCTCCCTCCCTCTACCCGACTCGAGATGGACATCCGCCGCTCTGGCGATAATCGGGCTTATCCCTCTTCGATCAGATGAGAGAAAGAGACGACCCCGGTAAGCACATGAGGAGTCGGCCCGAGAAGGCTTGAGGGGCAGGCTGAAGCGGCCGGTTCCCGGATTGGAACGGCGTTAGACTCAGGCGGGACAGCGCGTTGTCCGCACGCACGATGACCGGAGTCTCCGGTGCCAACCCGTCGCGGCGGTCTTTTTTTCCGACGTGACGGGAAACACCTGAGTCCGTCGCCGACCGCTTCGCTGATCCAACTTTACATATATATCGTGTCGAGTGCAACCGATCACGGGGCGTCACCCGGGCACTTCTTGCCGGCGTGACGCGTCTTCCTCAGGTGGCGGACCACGATGGGCAGGAATATGTTACCTCGCTGTCGCTGGTCCGGTCTCGCGTATGGGTGGGGCCGGGAACCGCGCCGAACCAAATCGAGGGAGACGGGTAGTGTCGTTCGCCTCCCGGGAGTTCTCTTTCGAGGCCTCCGGGAAGGCGTCCAGACGTGGTTTTGAGTCGACGCGCCGGGGGATGGCTTCGGGGGTCGACGTTGGTTTCTCAGGAAGTTGCGCATCACCAAGCAGAGGGAAGAACGCCGATGACACCGTTTCGCGCTGTCGTTTCATCGACGCTGACGATCCTGGCCGTGCTCGCGCTGGCCATGCCGGCCGACGTGCAGGCGCAATCCGCCGCTAAAGTCCTGGTCGCTCCTCTGACCACCAGCGGAGATGTCGACCAGAAATTTGGCCAGCGGGTCGCCGAGGAGGTCGGAAAGAGCCTCGAGGAGTTCGACGCCATCGAACCGATGGAGAAGGACGAGATCGAGCAGGCCCTCAAGCGATTCGGGCTCGAGGACCAGATCCTCACTCCGATTCAATGGCGGCAGTTGGCCGGCCAGCTCAAGGCTGACCTGGTGATGGTCGGCAACGCCGATCCCGCGGGCGGCGGCGTCCATGTCAAGGCGACGTTTATCCAGTCCAAGTCGGGCGAGGAACTTCAGATCCCCGAGTTCGATGTTTCGGGAGATGGCGGCTCAGAAGCCAAGGAGGCGTCGCGCCGGATCATCGCGGCCTTCGATGCGCAGGTCGCCTATCTGAAGGCGGTGCAGTTCTGTCAGGAGTACCTGGCGGCCAACCAGTTCGAGGACGCGTTGCGCAACTGCGACGAGGCCATCGAGCTGAGACCGGAGGCGGGCCAGGCGCTCTACTTCCACGCCCGGACGCTGATGGGTCTCGAGCGCTGGGCGGACGCCAGGCCCGAGTTGGAGCAGGTGCTCGCCGACGAGCCGTCCAAGGAGGAAGCGATCCAGTCGCTCGCGTTCGTCTGCGCCCAGCTCGGGGACACGGAGTGCGCCAACGACTACTACGGGAAGTATCTGGACTTCAATCCGGATGACGCCGAGGTGCGGCTGAACATCGCGTTCAACCTGGCGCAGGCCGGCGACTATGACGGTGCGATCGTGATTCTCCAGGATGGCCTCTCGCGGGACGATCAGAACGCTGCCATGTGGCTCGACCTCGAGGAGGAGGCGATCGACGCGGCGATCGTGCTCAATGCGATGAAGGCGTACCTGGCCATGGGTGACGCCGCCGGCGGCTTCGACCTCTCCGAGCGGGTCAGGGAGGAGATGGAGGCGACGACGGATCCGGTAACGGGAGAGGGCGGAAGTGTGACGACGGAGGCCGGTCAGCAGCTCGAGGTCGCGAACATCACCGACGCGGACCGGGCCGCCTTCTGGGCGCTTCGCGCCGACATGCTCGCCGAGATGGGCCGTACGGACGACGCCGTGCGCGAGCTCGGTTACGCGCTCGAGATCGACCCGACCTATCCGAACGGCTTCCTCAAGCGCGGCATCTTCCACCTGCAGGGAGGCGCTCCGATGGAGGCCGCGCTCGCCGACTTCCAGAGAGCCGTGGACAGCGGTAGCGACTCGGACGTGATCGCGAGCCAGCTCCTGGCCCGGGGGTACAACGACCACTTCAAGAAGGGGCAGATCGCTCAGGCGATCACCATGTTCCGGGCAGGCCTGGACTTCGCGAGCTCAACGGCGACGCAGAACCAGTTGAACTTCTTCATCGGGTACGGGATCTACCAACAGGCCGTCGCGATCGATGAGTCGAACCCGAGCGAAGAATGCGGGCCGGCGCAGCGTGCCCTGCAGCGCTTCCAGCAGGTGCCCGGTTACATCCAGCGGGCCGGCGATGTGCAGCGCGCCTCGCAGTCGCAGATCATGGATGCTACCGACACCTACATCTTCAGGCAGGAGCAGATCGTCAAGAAGGCCTGCCGAGGATAGCTGTCCCCGGGGCGACCCGGGGCGACCGAGCCATGGCCTTCCGCGAGAGGGTCGTCGCTGGTCTGATGATCCGATAGCCGAGGCCCGGCGGG
>JARRMU010000137.1:0-5868 GCA_037385645.1 Gemmatimonadales bacterium | reverse complement strand
GGCAGGGGCTGAGTACATCCGGGGACCTCCGTCCTCCCGATTCCTTTCGAACACCCAACCTTGCCTGTCCCGACGAGCCGGAAACCTGCTCGGGTTGTCGCTCCACACAGGAGTTGCGGATCAGCATCTCGCTTCGCTCGTAGAGAGATATGGAGAGGATGGACAGGTGGGCGGAGCCAGCGATGTATGGGACCGTTTTTTCAAAAAAACGGAAGCCGACGAATGTGGAAGGATGTTGAGAAAAACAGAGAATGTGCTTTTTGGAAGCGGTTCTCGTGCCGTGCGGAAGAGGAGTGGGTTATCCACGCCGATGTGGATTGAGCATCGTCGGACAGAGGGAGCCAAGATCGTAGGCGCCCGATCGACCTGCGTATTGCCGGGAGCGCAGTCAAGACGTATCGGGAGGGTGGAGATTGGATTCACGCCCCGTTGGACGGCGGGTGAGGAGAGAGGATGAGGATCGTCGCACAACGCGTGTCCCGGGCGAGCGTTCGCGTGAGCGGAGAGACGATCGGGAGCATAGGTGCAGGCCTGCTCGCGCTCGTTGCGTTCGGCGCCGAAGATGGAGATGCGGAGCTGGCGTGGATGGCCCGGAAGCTGGTCGGCCTCCGGGTCTTTCGTGATGACGCACGCAAGATGAACCGTTCCGTGAGAGAGGTGGGCGGTTCTCTTCTGGTCGTCTCCCAGTTCACACTGTATGGCGACACCTCTCGGGGAATGCGTCCGTCCTTCACGGAAGCGGCGTCGCCGGAGAGGGCCGAGGAGCTATACGAGCTGTTCCTGGATGCCCTGCGGGCACAGGGGGTTCCCGTCCAGAGTGGCCGATTCGCCGCCATGATGGATGTCGAGCTTGTCAATGACGGCCCGGTCACACTCATCCTCGATCGGTAGCAGATTCGCGGCCGCCGGAGATAGGTTCGCCAGGGCGATGTGGCAGCCCGGTGGGTGATCGTCCGAGCATGGGTACACTCGAGCGCCGGTGGCCGATGTGAAATGAGGGATCAGGAAGAGGCCGGATCGAGGCGCCCGCTGCGCGTGGGCGTGATCGGATCCGGTGGTGGGCTGGACCGAGAGAGCGCCGAGCTGGCGCGTCGGGTCGGCGCCGCTCTGGCTCGGGGTGGAGCCGTTCTCGTATGCGGTGGCCTGGGCGGCGTCATGGAAGCGGCCGCGGCCGGGGCGCGCGAGGCGGGCGGGACCGTTCTGGGCATTCTCCCCGGCTCCGACGCCCGCGCGGCCGCTCCGGGAGTCTCGATACCGCTACCCACCGGCCTCGGTGAGGCTCGCAACCTTCTCGTCGTGAGATCCTCCGAGGCCGTGGTGGCGATCGCCGGAGGTTGGGGCACGCTCAGCGAGGCGGCCTTCTGCCTCAAGCTGGGAGTCCCGCTCTTCGGGGTGCGAGACCACCTGCCCGCCGAGATGTCGATCGAGCGGCTGGACGATCCCGAGGAAGCGGCCGAGCGGGCGCTCCGCGCCGCCGGCCGCAGCCGGGCGACCCCTTCGGAGATGACAAGAAGGCCGGGAGGCATCGGTTGAATCTGTACTACTTACTGGCGGTGCTCGTGGTGGCGCTGCTCGTGGCCGTGGTGATCGCGGGTGTGAGAGGCGGAGCCGCCGAGCGGAGGTCGATGGTCGGCGATCGTGCCGATCCAACCGGTCGCCAGCAGGCAATACTCGCCCGGCTTGCCGATCTCGAATTCGAGTACCAGACCGGGAAGATCGGCGAGGAGGAGTATCTGGAGCAGAAGGCCCCCCTGGCCAAGGCGGCGCTCCAGGCTCGTGCGGAGCTCGAGGGTTCTGGTCCGGCCAGAGGGGTAGATCGGGGCGACGAACGAGACTCGGCGACATAGGCGGTCGATGAGCGAGCGCCCGGTAGATCTGCGGAGCGATACTGTCACCCGGCCGTCTTCCGGCATGCGGCAAGCGATCGCGGAAGCGGAGGTGGCGGACGACGTGCTCGGCAAGGACCCGACGGCGGATCGCCTCGAGCGACGCGTGGCCGGGTTGCTCGGCAAGGATGCGGCTCTGTTCTTCCCGTCCGGCACTCAGGCTAATCAGGCGGCGGTGCTCCTGCATACGCAGCCCGGCACTGAAGCGGTCTGCGAGGGCGAAGCGCACGTCTTCCACTACGAGTACGCAGACGCGGCGTGGCTCTCCGGCGTGCAGCTCCACCCGGTTTCCTCCGAGTCGGGACGGGTCTCGGCGGATGCCTTCCGTTCCGCGATCAGGCCCGGAGACCGGCACCATCCCACCACCAGCCTGTTCTGCTTGGAGAACACCCACAACATGCACGGCGGGACGGTCCTGCCCGTTGAGAACATGCGGGAGGTACGCGGGCTGGCCGATGAGGCGGGGATCCCGGTGCACCTCGACGGAGCCCGTCTATGGAACGCGGCCGTGGCTTCGGGCACCTCCCTACACGCCTTTGCGGCCGAGGCGGATACCGTGATGGTTTCCCTGTCGAAGGGGTTGGGCTGTCCGATCGGATCGCTTCTGGCCGGGCCGGCCTCGCTCATCGACAGGGCCTGGTGGATGCGGAAGCGGCTGGGTGGGGGAATGCGCCAGGTCGGTGTCCTGGCGGCGGCCGGCCTATACGCTCTCGATCACAACCTCCCTCGCCTCGGCGAAGACCACGACCGCGCCCGGAGGCTTGCCTCCGGGGCGAACGCGGTGGACGGTCTGAGCGTCGATCCGCCGGATACCAACATCGTGATGATCCGGATCGCTGACGGCGGTCCCGGTGCCGAGGAGCTGAGCGCCGAGCTGGACCGATCCGGTATCCTCATCCTTCCCGTCGGCCCCGGCAGGCTGCGGGCGGTGACCCATCTCGATGTGGACGACGAGGGCATCGAGCGTGCTGTTGGCGCCCTCTCCGACGCCATGGGGCGGTTGACACGAGGTTGATCGACGGCGCCATCGTCGTTGCAGGGCGTGGGCCCACCGGGACCCTCCAGTTTCGATTCGAGGCTGGAAAAGCCCCGATTCAGCTCCGATTCACTAGACCCGAAGAAATTGCGAAAGGTAGCAGGCGGTGCTATAGTGGCTGACGCGGAGGCGCGGCCTCGCCTGCCGGCGTTTCGATGACGCCGAGCAGACCTCGAAACTCAGCTTCAGGACGTCTTCACCCATGGCCGTAGAGCGCAGCAACGAGAGAAAGAAGGCGCTGTCCGTGGCGATTAGCCAGATCGAGCGTGCGCACGGGAAGGGAGCCATCATGCGACTCGGCGCAGATGGCGCGCGCGTTGAACTGTCAGCCATCTCGACGGGAGCGATCAGCCTCGATCATGCGACCGGCATCGGAGGCATACCACGCGGCCGCGTCACGGAGATCTTCGGTCCCGAGTCGTCGGGGAAGACCACGCTCACTCTGCACGTCATCGCCAACGCCCAGAAAGAGGGTGGCGTGGCGGCGTTCGTGGATGCCGAGCATGCACTCGACGTGGGATACGCTCGCATGCTCGGGGTGGACACGGAGAACCTCCTCGTATCCCAGCCGGATACGGGCGAGCAGGCCCTGGAGATCGCAGAGGTACTCGTTCGTTCGGGGGCGCTCGACGTCGTCGTGATCGACTCGGTCGCGGCGCTCGTCCCGCGCGCAGAGATCGAAGGCGAGATGGGTGATGCGCACGTCGGGCTCCAGGCTCGGCTCATGTCGCAGGCGTTGCGAAAGCTCACCGGCGCGATCGGCAGGTCGAACACGGCAGTCGTCTTCACGAACCAGATTCGCGAGAAGATCGGAGTCATGTTCGGAAATCCGGAGACGACCTCGGGTGGGCGAGCTCTGAAGTTCTACGCGTCTCTGCGGCTGGATATCCGGCGGATCGCCTCCATCACAGAGGGGGCCGCTCTGATCGGCAACCGGGTGCGCGTCAAGGTGGTGAAGAACAAGTGCGCCCCTCCGTTCCGGCAGGCCGAGTTCGACATCATGTTCAACCAGGGGATTAGCCGTGAGGGCCTGTTGGTCGATCTCGGTGAAGAGATCGGGGTCGTCAAACGTGCCGGTGCCTGGTATTCCTTCGGGGATGACATGCGACTCGGCCAGGGCCGGGAGAATGCGAGGGCATTCCTCCTGGAGAACGAGGACATCGCGGCCCAGATCGAGAAGAAGGTCCGCGAGGAGCTCGGAATGGTGCCCCCCGCCGATAGCGAAGCCGAGAGCGAAGAAGAGACCGCAGAGAAGGCCCAGCCGCAGGAGGTCGGGGCCGCAGAATCCTGACCGCCCCATCAGCCGACAAGTGACGGCGGAAAAACCCGATACGTCTCCAACATACGAGGAGGCGTGGGACGCCGCCCTCTCCTATCTTTCCTACCGTGCTCGCAGTCGCCGGGAACTGGAGCGTCATCTCCGACGCAAGGGGTACCCGTCCTCCTTGGCAGATCGGGTGTTGGACCGTTGCGAGGAGCTGGCACTTCTCGACGACCTGTCGTTCGCTACCGGCTTTGTCCGGGACCGGATCAAGCTTCGACCCAGGGGCGTCAGGCGCCTGGAGGCCGAGTTGGTCGGCAAAGGGGTCAGTCGGGACGACGCCAGGCAGGGCATCCGGGCGGCGTTTGAAGAGGAAGAGGTCACCGAGCGGGATCTTCTCGAGGTTACCGCGCGTAGGCGGTGGAGAAGCCTCGCGCGGCTGGACGCCCGAACGGCGCGCCGCCGGCTGTACGCACATCTCGTGCGCTCGGGCTTTCCACCGGATGAGGTGCAGCGCGCCGTGGCGCAGATCGTACAGACAGGACCCGGCCTGACGGCGGATCCAGCCCGCGATGAGAGTTGAATCACAGGTCATGGACTAGGCAATAGATGAAGGCTGAGGAGATCCGATCCCGCTTCGTCGACTACTTCAAGCGTACCGGCCACGCTCACCTGCCGAGCGCGTCGCTCGTCCCCGCAGAGGATCCGACCCTGCTGTTCACAAACGCCGGCATGGTTCCTTTCAAGCGGATCTTCACCGGCGAAGCCGAACGGGAGACGCCGACGGCTGTCACGGTACAGAAGTGCCTTCGCGTGAGCGGAAAGCACAACGATCTCGAAGAGGTGGGAGTGACGGCGCGGCATCACACCTTCTTCGAGATGTTGGGCAACTTTTCCTTCGGGGACTACTTCAAGGCGGAAGCGATCTCGTACGCCTGGGAGTTCGTGACCGAGGAGCTGGGCCTGGAGGTAGACCGCATCTGGTCGACGGTCCACCATGGAGATGACGAAGCCTACGACCTGTGGCTCGAGCGCTCGGAGCTGCCGCCGGAGCGGATCATCAGGCTGGGCGACAAGGAGAACTTTTGGCAGATGGGCGAGACGGGTCCATGTGGTCCGTGCTCGGAGCTGCACTACGATCTCAGACCTGCAAGCGAGACCGGCACGCTCGACGCCGAGGCTTTCCTGGCTGCCGGCGAGGCCGACCTGTTCATGGAGATCTGGAATCTCGTCTTCATGCAGTTCGAGCGGAGAGAGGGAAGCGAGGATCGCCCGCTGCCGGCGCCATCGATCGACACCGGGGCCGGCCTCGAGCGGATCGCGGCGGTTCTTCAGGGGGTGGCGTCGACCTATCACACCGACCTCTTCCTGCCGATCATCGCTCGTGCCGAGGAGGTGCTCGAGCGGAAATATCCGCTCGCACCCGAGAGTTGGGCCGAGGGCCTGCCCTTTCGGGTCTTGGCCGACCACGCCCGGGCCGTCGCGTTTCTGCTCGCCGACGGGGTCTTCCCCTCGAACGAGGGACGAGGATACGTCCTGCGACGCGTTCTGCGGCGCGCCGCACGGCACGCGTGGCTGCTCGGCCGGCGTGAGCCTACGCTCGACAAGCTCGTCGAGACCGTGGTTGATGAGAGGTCGGCCTCGTATCCCGAGATGCGTGCCCGAAAGGACCACGTCGTGCTGAC
>JARRMU010000136.1:0-5931 GCA_037385645.1 Gemmatimonadales bacterium | reverse complement strand
CCGCGTGCATGCGCTGTGGACCCTGTCTGCGCGGCCAGTCGTATCTGTGCTCGTCGCTGCTCCCGATGCTCGCTCCGCGCTTCGTGGTGGACGGAGAGCCGGTGATGGGAATGGGGGGCTGTGGCACCTTCGCCGAGGAGCTCATCGTGCCGTCGTCGGCTGTCGTCAAGGTCGACGAGGACATCCCGCTCGAGACGGCGTCGCTCATCGGCTGCGGCGTGACCACCGGTGTGGGCGCCGCGCTCAACTCTGCGCAGATCCAGCCGGGCTCGTCCGTGGTGGTGTTCGGCGCGGGCGGCGTAGGCATCGCGGCGATTCAGGGCGCGCGGGTGGCTGGGGCGTCGCAGATCCTCGCGGTCGACCTGGTCGAGTCGAAGCTCGGCTACGCGAAGCAGTTCGGCGCAACCCACGTTTGCACGCCGGATGCCTTCGAGCAGCTCAAGGGCGAGATCACGGGCGGAGAGGGCTTCGACTATGCGCTCGAGTGCATCGGCCATCCTACGACGATCCGAGCCACCTACGACGCAGCGCGCCGTGGCGGCATCGCCGTCATCGTGGGAGCGGGCCGCGCCGACCACACGGTCGAGTTCAACGCCTTCGAGCTCTTCTTCGGTGACAAGACGCTGCGTGGCTCGATGTATGGCAGCGCCAACGTCCGTACATTCATGCCCAAGCTCTGCCGTCTCTGGAAGGCCGGAAAGCTCGACCTCGAAGGGATGGTGAGTCGGCGAATCGCGCTCGAAGACGTCAACGACGCATTCCGCGCCATGATGGAGGGGGAGGTGATCCGATCGGTGATCGACTACCGCTAGACGAGCTGCGGTAGCGAGACCGAGGAGCCGCTTCAGACGTCGTCCCGGGTTGCGTCGCGGGGCTTCTTGCGCGCTTTGACCATCTCGGCCAGGTGCTTCTGGAAGTCGCGGTGCCCACTCACGACGGCGACCAGGTCGTTCGAGATCTGCTGGTGCATGCGCTGGCCCTTCCTCTCCCAGGCCCGGCGGATCGCGGTCTTTGCGGCGACGAGCGTCGATCCCGGTGCGTTGGCGATCCGCGCCGCGAGCTCCTCCGCCGTCGACTCGAGATCGTCTCGGGGCACGACCCGATTGATGAGGCCCGCCTCCAGCGCCTCCGCAGCGCTCAGCGTCTGCGAGGTCAGCAGGTACTCGGCCGCGCGCTTCCAGTTCATGAAGAGCCACGGCTCCAGCATCGTCTCGCCGCCCGGCAGCCCCATGGCCTGCACCAGCGGCATCTGAAAGTAGGCGTCCTCGGAGGCCACGGTGAGATCGGGCAGCAGCGCCCAGTAGGAGCCGCCCCCGATCGCATAGCCGTGGACCTGCGCGATGGTGGGCTTCGGAAACTCCCAGAGCGTCAGCATGGGGGTGAGGAAGAGCTCGGTCTGTCCCTCCCAGACCGTGCCCTTGGCCTCGAGGTTGGCGTGGAACTCGGGGTAGTCGCCGGTCGGAATGTGACCCGAGCAGAAGCCTTTCGCTGCGCTCTTGAGGATGACCACCTTGATTTCGTGATCCCGCCGTGCCTGGGTCAGGGCATCGTCGAGGCCCCAGACCATCTCCGAGCTCTGGGCGTTCGAGCGCTGGGGATCGTCGAGGATGATTCGGGCAATGGGCCCTTCGGCCTGGTAGCGAACGTAGGCGCCGAAGTCGGTCTCATTCATGATTCTCTCCGCATACTATCGGGGCCAGCGAGGCGCCCGCTTCTCGATGAAGGCCTTCCATGCTTCGATGCACTCGGGGCTCGCGAGGCTCTCCTGGTACATCCCCATGTTCAGCGGGGGGAGCTGGCTGTTGAAGTCCCGCTTGGCGAGGACGCGCGCTCGGGGCCCGGTCCCGCGGATTTCGTCGATGGTCTTCTCCACGGCCGCGTCGAGCGCGTCGTCGGGCACCACCTCGCCGATCAATCCCATGTCGAGAGCCTCGCGCGCGCTGAAGTAGCGACCGGTGAAGGTGAGGCGCTTGGCCTGCGCCATCCCGACTCGCGATGCGAGCCGGCCGATGACCCAGGGATCCGCGACGCCGCGCAAGAGCTCCGGAACACGAAAGCGGGCGCTCTCGCAGGCGATGGACAGGTCGCTCATCAGCGTCATGACGAGACCTCCGCCCTGGCACATTCCATTGATGCGCACGAGCACGAGCTTCGGGCAGCGCTCGATCTGTACGAAGGGGGTGACATCGTACATGTCCGTCCACGCGTCGAACTCGCGATCGCCTTCGTGTTGACCGCCCATCTCGCCACCGACGCAGAACAGGTCTCCCGTTCCGGTGAGGACGACCACGTCGACGTCCGGCTTCTCCTCGGCGATGCGACAGGCGCGCTTCACGCCGTGGTACATCTCGGTCGTCATCGAGTTCTTCCGTTCGGGCCGATCGATCCGGACCCAGAGGACCCCATCCTCCCTCCTGGCGTGCAGGTACTCCGACTTGAGGTCGACAGGCTTTACGGGCATTTCGGTTCTCCTGGTTCGCGCTTCGGATCGGTTCAACGCAGCTCGAAGATGTCGTAGCTCACGGCGCCCGCGGCGAACTCACCCTTGCCGATGGCCACGACGCGGTTCAGCCAGAGATAGCGCTCGTCGCTCGTCTCGAAGCGCATCCGCGAGAGCACAGGCTGGGCGCCTCGCTCGGGATCGAGGTTGCCCTCGTACCAGAGACAGACGAGTGCGCCATCGTCGGTCTCGAGCGTCATTCGGACGTCGACCTCGACGACGCCGTCCGGGCGGGCGAGCGACCAGTCCGCCGCGCCGCTGCCCGTCATCTGCGCGTTCAAGCGCTCGCCCTCGAAGCGCGCGGCCGTGACCTCGGCGATCATGCGGGAGCCGTGCGGCGTGGCGCCCACCGGGATCATGTTGCCCAGCGTGAGTTCGGCGCGGGCGAGAGGGGTCACTTCCAGCATGCTCATACTCCCTTGGCGGCGCGTTCCGCATGGGTTGCCGCGTCGACCTCGGCGACCCAATCCTCGCGCTCGAGCCGGCTCTTGAGGTCCTTCAATGAGGCCGCCGTGTAAGCGCCGTCGAACGCGCGGTGATCCCAGGTCATGGCGAGCACGCCGATGGGTCGGACGACGACATCGTATCCACCGCCATCTCCGGCGATCGCCACGGGCTTCGGCTGCACGCCGTCCGTGGAGAGGATCGCGACCTGGGGATGGTTGATGATGGCGCCGGTGAACAGCGTCCCATAGCCGCCGGCGTTGGTAATGGTAAAGGTGCCGCCCGCAACCTCGTTGACGTCGAGCTTGCCCGAGCGTGCGCGCCCAGAGAGGTCGTCGATCGCCGATGCGATCTCGAAGAGATTCTGCTCCCCGGAGTTCTTGACGACGGGAACGATCAGACCCTCGAAGTCCAGATCGACCGCAATGCCGAGGTTGAGGTGCGAGTAGACGTGAAGCTCGCGCTCTTCGATCGAGGCGTTCAGCCGCGGAAACTCGCGCACGGTGGCGGCGAGGGCACGCGCCACGAAGGGCAGGTAGGAGAGCTTGTGTCCCGTGCTTCCGGCGTGCCTCCGGGCGCTGTCGACCGCAGAGTAGTCGACCTCGATGGCCATCAAGGTGTGGGCGGCGGTCGACTTCGAGGCCGTCATGTGGCGGGCGATCCGGCGGCGGACGGCCGACAGGCGAACGACCTCGGCAGGGCCGCGCGGATCCTGCGCGGGCGAGTCGCTCACTTGATCGTGGCGATCAGCTCGCCCACTGGGTAGACCTCACCCTCTTCTCCGATGTGGCGGAGCACTCCCGCGCAGGGCGCCTCGATTTCCATCTCCACCTTGTCGGTCTCGAGCGAGTAGATGGGCTGACCGACCTCGACGTGTGCGCCGTCGGCGGCGAGCCACTCGATCAGGGTGCCCTCCATGACCGCGTCGCCGGGCTGGGGAATGCGGATCTCGGTCACCCGACGAGCTCCTTGACTGCCGCCTTGATGGACCGCGCGTTTGGCAGGTGTACGTACGCCAGGCTGTCCGCTCGTGGAACTGGAGTGAATGGCGCGGCGACGCGCTTGATGGGCTTCGCGAGGGTGCCGAAGCAGTGCTCGCCAACCAGTGCAGCGATCTCGGCTCCGAAGCCGCCGAACCCGCAGGCGCTGTGGGCGATGACGAGTCGCTTGGTCTTGTTCACGGAGGCCTCGATCGTCTCCAGGTCCAGGGGAACCAGAGTACGAAGGTCCACCACTTCCACCGAGACACCGTCTTCGGCGAGCTTGCCGGCCGCCTCCAACGCCGAGTGCACCATCGCGCCCCACGAGACGACGGTGACATCGGATCCTGTCTGCTTCACGTCGGCCTGGCCCAGGGGAATCGAGTAGGCCGCCTCCGGGACGGGCCCACGCTGCGTGCGTGCGAGCAGCAACGACATGTTCTCGACGAAGACGCACGGGTCGTCGTCGTCGATGCAGGCGGTCAGCAACCCCTTGGCATCTGCCGGTGTGCTCGGACACGCGACCTTGAGGCCGGGGGTGTGGGTCAGCCAGGCTTCGAGGGACTGCGAGTGCTGAGCCCCGGCAAAGTATCCCTCCATGGTCCGGAGCGTGAGCGGCACGCTCGAGCGTCCGCCGGACATGTAGCGGAACTTCGCCGCGTGATTGGCGAGCTGATCGAGGCAGACACCGAGAAAGTCGAAGAACATGAGCTCCGCGACCGGGCGCAGGCCCGCGAGCGCTGCTCCCGTTGCCGCCCCGACGATCGCCTGTTCGGCGATGGGTGTCGCGCGTACGCGATCCGTTCCGAATCGCGTGGAGAGGCCCGCGGTACAGGTGAGGAGACCGCCGACGGGATCGGCGATGTCCTCGCCGAGCAGGATCACCCGCTCGTCGCTCTCGAGGGCTTGACCGAGGGCCTGGTTGATGGCCTCGGCCATGCTGAGATCCTTCGAGCCGCCCTTCGGCGCCGTGGTGGTCTGGCGCTCGGCCGGCGTGATCGGACCCGCGTCGCCAGCGTACACCTGCGTGGCCAGCGCGTCGGGAGCCGGCATCTCGGCATCGCGTGCGGCGCCGATGGCCGCCTCGACCTCTTCGTCGATCTGGGTGTCGAGAGCATCGAGATCTGCATCGGAGATGCCTGATGAGGAGAGCTGGCTGCGGAGCTTGCCGATGGGCTCGTTGGCTCGGGCTTCGGCGAGCGCATCCGCGTCGACGTAGCCGCAGGGATCTCCGAAGTAGTGGCCGTTGAGCCGAAAGGCGATGGCCTCGAGAAAGGTGGGCCCCTTCCCGCTGCGCGCGCGCTCGACGGCAGACTTCGCGGCCTCGTAGACGGCCTGCGCATCGGTGCCATCCACCGTGACGCCTTCCATCCCGTAGGCTGCGGCGCGATCGGCGAGGCGCTCGGTCCGGGTGTACTCGGCCTGTGGCGTTCCCTCGCCGAATAGATTGTTGTGGCAGAGGAAGATGATCGGGAGATTCCAGAGCGCGGCGAGATTCATCGCTTCGTGAACCGCCCCGATACTGGTCGCGCCATCACCAAAGGAGACGACCGTCACGCGGGAGTCGGTCTTCAGCTGGGACGCGAGCCCGAGACCGGTGGCGATGGGAGCTCCGGCTCCGACGATTCCGGTCGCAGCGACGACGCCGGCATCCGGGTAGGAGACGCCCATGGCGCCGCCCTTGCCGCCGGAGGGCGCCGTCACTTTTCCCATGATCTCGGCGGCAAACGCCTCGAGGGGGACCCCCTTCGCGATCGCATCGGCCGCACCCCGGTAGGTGATGATCATCTGATCGTCGGGTTCGAGCGCCGCGCAGACACCTGCGGAAATGGCTTCCTGCCCCTCTACGGGCCAGTAGTTGAAGCGGAACTCACCGGTCGACAGACCGCGACGGATGCGGTCATCGAACGCGCGAATTCGGCGCGCTGTGGTGTAGAGGCCTTTCTGGAAGTCGAGCGAAGCGGCCATGAACTCTCCTCCGGTGGCGGTCGGAGCACGCTGAGCGAG
>JARRMU010000135.1:0-5944 GCA_037385645.1 Gemmatimonadales bacterium | reverse complement strand
CCTGGACGTTCTTGGGCGATTCCCGATACTCGAGCACGGATGTGCGAGAGATTACGCGCAAGCCGTCGATCCGGGCGAGGCGGGTGAGAATCTCCTCGTGGATCCCATCCGTGAAGTAGATGTCCTCCGGGTCACCGCTCAAGTTGTCGAACGGCAGCGCGGCCAAGCTCGGGACGCCCTCGCCCTCTCCTCCGAGGCCAGCTGGAGCGCCCTTGAAGGCAAGCCACCCGGCTGCCACGATCCCCCAGAGTGCGAAGGCGGCGCCGCCGCCCAGGATCGCGTTCCTCACGTGAAGAGCTGGCGCTCGGCTTCGGACGCCAGGCCTGCGGACGCCGGGTCCGGACCGGCCACCCCGGCAGCCTCTCCGCCGGTGCCGGAAGTCGTCGCGCTGGTTCCCTGTATCACCGCGGTAGCGAGCACAATCGGAAGGCCGATGATGAGGAGAAACAGGGCGAGCGGCGGCGCCCAGTCGGGCAGGTTGAGGGCTCCGGCCAGCGTGTCGACAACCTGGAGGACCAGCCAGCTGCCGACGACGTAGATTCCCAGAACCTGCCAGAGCGATCGGCGGTGGATCTCGCGAATTAGTCGGATTACGCGGTTCACGGATGGCTCTCTTCCTCGACCGCGAGTGCCTCGCGGACGAGGCGGGCTTGCTGCTCCGCGTGCACCTCCGAGTAACCCTCTGCGGTGCTCGCCTTCGCCTCCCTGCCCACGTAGCTCACGCTTCGGCCGGCTGCCGCCGCCTCGAGCGCAGGCCGCACGTACTCCCAGGCGCCCATGTTCATCGGCTCCTCCTGCACCCAGACGACCTCCCGAGCCTCCGCGAAGCCGTCGATCGCCGCCCGCAGCTCCATCTCGGGCAGCGGGTAGAGCTGCTCGAGGCGAACCACCGCTACCCGGTCGGCGGCCTCGTCGAACCCCTTGGAGGTGATGAGGTCGTAGTAGACCTTCCCGGTGCAGAGCACGACGCGGCGCACCGTCTCTGGCGTCCCGGTATCGGAGGCCAGGACGGAACACCAGGTGCCGGTGGCCAGCTCATCGAGCGAAGAGCGCGCCCTCGGGTGACGCAGGAGGCTCTTCGGGGTCATCACGATCAGCGGCCGCCGAGCCAGGCGCAGCGCCTGCAGGCGCAGGAGGTGGAAGTACTGGGCGGGTGTCGTCGGGTTGGCCACCCGGATGTTGCGTTCGGCTGCCAGCTGGAGGAAGCGCTCCGGCCTCGCGCTCGAGTGCTCGGGCCCCTGCCCCTCGTGCCCGTGTGGGAGAAGCAGCACCAGGCGCGACTCCTGCCCCCACTTGGACCTGCCGGCGGCGATGAACTGGTCGATGATCGCCTGAGCCACGTTCACGAAATCGCCGAATTGCGCTTCCCACAAAACGAGCGAGTCCGCGGCGATCGTGCTGTAGCCGTACTCGAAGCCTAGAACGGCCACCTCCGACAGCGGGCTGTTCCAGACCTGAAAGGGGGCCTGATCCGAGGCGAGGTGTTGGAGAGGTACGTAGGTGCCGGTCCCGTTGACGTCGTGGAAGACCAGGTGGCGTTGGCTGAACGTGCCACGCTCGGAGTCCTCCCCGGTGAAGCGGATCGGAATGCCCTCGGTTAGCAGGGTCGCGAAGGCCAGCGACTCCGCGTGAGCCCAGTCGATACCCGTCTCCAGACTGCCGCTACGCCGCGCCAGCTGCCGGTCCAGCTTCTGGAAGAGCTCGAAGTCCTCCGGCCAGGAGTGGATCCGCTCGTTGAGGCGAACGAGTCGCTCCGCCGAGACTTCGGTGCCCGTCTGGGAGCGGTCATCCTCGGTGAGCTCCGCCCACAGAGAGGCCGGCCGCCACGGGCGGGCCGGACCCTCGCTTCCGCCGGCCGCCATCGGCTCCGGTGGAGGATCACGACCCTACCGCGGTCTCCGTATCTCTCGCCGCCAGCACTTGCTCTCGTGCGGCCTCCAGCTCCATCGCGACGCGGTCGGCCATCCCGACCGCGGCCTCCTCGTTGAGCAGGCCCTCTGAGATCAGCCGGTCGACCCATATGGCACGCACCGTCGGATGCTCGGCGATCCGCCGGTAGAGCTCGGGCTGCGTGTATCCCGGCTCGTCGCCCTCGTTGTGACCATAGCGGCGGTAGCCGACGAGGTCCACGACGATGTCCTCGCCGAATTCGCCGCGGTAATCGGCGGCCAGTCGGATCGCGGCCAGACAAGCCTCGGGATCGTCCGCGTTGACATGCAGGACGGGAAGCCTGAAGCCGAGCGCCAGATCGCTGGCGTAGCGAGTGGATCGAGTGTCGTTTGGCGGCGTGGTAAAGCCCAACTGGTTGTTCGCAATCAGGTGGACGGTCCCTCCAGTCTCGTAACCGCCCAGCCGCGACAGATTGAGCGTCTCGGCGACGACCCCCTGGCCCATGAATGCGGCATCGCCGTGAACCAAGATGGGCAAGACCCGGTGCCGGTCGGCCGTGAAGGTGTCCCTCGTCCGGGTATCGCGCAGCATGCCGAAGCGGAGCTCGCGGGACGCCCGGGCCATCCCCTCCACGATCGGATCGACGTGCTCGAGGTGGCTGGGATTTGGAGCTAGAAGGACGTTGATCGGGCCCGAGGCGGTCTCGTAGACACCGTAGGCGCCGTAGTGGTATTTCACGTCACCGGACCCGTCGTCGGGCACCGCGGTCTGGATCCCGATCGAGTGATGACCCTCGAACTCGCCGATGACCGCCGTGTACGGCCGCCCTATGATGTGGGCAAGCACGTTGAGGCGGCCGCGGTGAGCCATCCCGATGAACGTCTCGCGCGACCCCCAGCGGGCGGCCCGCTCCAGCAGCTCGTCCAGCATCGGCACGAGCATGTCCAGCCCCTCGATGGAAAAGCGCTTCTTCCCCAGGTAGGAGCGGTGAAGAAATCGCTCGATGCCTTCGACCTGGGACAGTCGACCGGCGAGCCCCTTTTTCTCCTCAACGGAAAGCGGCTCCCAGTGGCGGCCGGTCTCGATCTGGTCGATGAGCCACTCCCGCTGCCCCGGATCCTCGAGCTGATCGATCTCGTAGCCGATTCTCTGGCAGTAGATCTCTCGCAGGCGGGCCAGGACGTCCTGCGCAGTGTCGCCTAGCCGCTCCAGATCCAAGGCCTGTGCGGGCACCCGGGAGAGCTGCTCCTCGCTGATCCCGTAGAACTCGGGGCGCAGCGTGGGGTGGCCCGGCGGTGGCGCACCCAGCGGATCCAGGTGCACATCCAGATGACCCTGCTCCCGGATCGCGCCCACAAGTTCCCCGGCGATGCCGGCCGCCTTGAGCAACGCCGGATCGACGGCGGCAGCCAGTCCGAGGGTGGAAGGCTCGGCAGGCAGGCCCGGCCGCGCGGCAGGCGGAGGCTTGGCGACGGTGCGTATGCCGCCGTTTTCGAACCAATCCGCGAGCGCCGGAGGAACGGAGCCACTCTCGCGCAGGCGCTGTTCGTGGAGTCGGTCCGCGTATCCGGCGTTGTATCCGTCCGCGGCATCTGCAGCGTCCTCTTCGCCCGGCCCCGTCTGGTCCCGCCCAGGTTCGTTCGGCCTCGCCTCTATCGGCGGCTCTGACAGGTGACTCACGTTTCCTGGAGCGCTCGACGTCTCATAGGATCGGGAAAGCGCGAAGGGGATCGCGACGCGGAGGCATTCCTACACCGACCCTCGGCTCAGGAGCCCTGCAGGCTCCCGTGGACGATCTCGATCCATCGGTCCTCATCGATGAACTGCCAGGACCATCCGGCCCAACGCTCGGGCACGCCCTCGGCCTGCAGATCGTCGAGGCTCTTGCCCGCCTCGATCCCGGCTTCGACGAAGGCCACGCTCTCATTCAACATCTCGAGGTATTCCCGGAGATCAGCCACCGTGGAGAGCGGTCCGTGGCCTGGAATCACGCTGGCGTCCGACGGGACGTGGTCCAATACGCGCGTGACGGCATCGATGACGCCCCGTACGCTGCCGCCGCTCGAGAGATCGATGAACGGGAAGCGGCCGGCGAAATGGACGTCGCCCATGTGGACGACGTTCGATCCTGTAAAGTAGATGACGGCATCGCCGTCGGTGTGGCCGTGCGGGTAGTGGATCGCCCGGATCTCCTCTCCGTTGAAGTGGATCGAGACGGAATCGCCGAACGTGAGCACGGGCAGCGCCTCCGGGGGCGAGGGCTCGACGACGCCGAAGGAGGTCTCCTGGCGGGTCGACATTCGCTCTCTGACGTTGGTGTGCGCGATGACCGGCGCTTCCAACCCGAACTCGACGTTGCCGCCCACGTGATCGCCGTGCCAGTGGGTGTTAAGCACGAACTCGAGCTCTACCGCGCCGCCGACGATCTCCTCCAAAGACGCGCGAATCTTGTCGGCAAGGGGGGCGTACTGGTCGTCGACGAGCAGCACTCCGTCGGAGCCCACGGAGACGCCGATGTTTCCGCCTCGTCCCTGGAGCATGTAGACGTTGCCTGCGACGTGCGTCGCGGTGACCTCGACATCGGACATCTCCTGCTGAGCCGCGACCGGCGGCGCGAGGCCGCCTGTCAGGCCTATCGCTATCCCCGTTGTCGCCACCACCCAGCGGGCGTGCGCGGACCATCTTCTGCTCGTCGACTGCATGGGCGTCTCCCAGCGCTTCGCGCGCAGCGGCCGCGCGCGCAGATCTCCAGCCTTGACCGTCTCGCGAGGAACGCAAGCGGAATCGAGAGTGCCCGACAGGATCAGGGGACGGTCGCTGGCGCGCAAGAAGGAGAACAGCAAGAAGAAAGGGCGAGCCAGCCGGATACTGAGTAGCGGCGTCGCTACGCAGCGGTCTAGGAGGAGTGCTCCGACTGGCTCGTGGTTGGGCACGGGGCGGGCGCTCCGAAGGCGATTACCCCTCACGACCTTCAGGCGCCCAACCCCATATATGTGGGAGGCCCATCAAGCTGTCCGGTTACGAAAGCCCTCAGCTGTTAATGTCGTCTAAGGCTCGTACCTGACTAGGCCCGTCGGCCTCGGCTACATGGAGGAGCAATCTCCGAACCGATGCCGTGCCAGCGCCTGTCTCTGACACCGTAACCGGTTGTATCGTAACGGAGTAAGATCCCATGCCTTCTCGTTTGCCGAGTCCGGACCAGGGGCTCCAAAGTGGCGGGAGCGCAACAACGACCCGCTTCCGCAACGGGAAAACGAGGCATGGATGCCTCGTTTCTCGACGTCCCGGGCTCGGCGCGGACCGACCTACTCCGTCGGCCGCTCCGCGGCCGGAAGCGCCTCCGGCTTCGCTCGACCCCCGAGCTCCCGATCGAACTCCGAGTATTCCTCGAGCCTTCGCACATCGAGCTCGACCCCGGTCAGCTGCTGCTCCAGGAGCGACAACCGCTGCTCGATGAGTCCGAGCTGCCGGTCCGACCCTTGGCCGTCACGCATCCGCGCCACCGCTTCGGCGATCGGCTTGAGGGCGAAACGCGCGGTCAGGCCGGCGATCGGGATGAGCACGACCATCATCCCCATCACGACGGCTATGACCCCGGTGACATCAATAGGTAGAACCTGCATGGCTCACTCCCCTACGCTCATCAGGTAGTCCACGATGAGGTTGGACATCACCAGCATACCGACGCGCACGGCTTCGTCGTCACCCTTGTAGGTCGGCGTGTGAAGGCCGCCCGACTCCGTCCCCGGCTTGGTCGTCCCGAGCCAGTAGAAGAACCCCGGAATCTCGTTCGAGAAGAAGGCGAAGTCCTCTCCCCCCATGGTCGGGTCGGTACGGATCACGTTCTCCGCACCGACGACCGCTTCCATCGTCGGGGCCATGCGTTCGCTCAAGGCCACGTCGTTGAAGGTGGAGGGCGTGACCCGATCGTACACCAGTTCGTAGCTGCCCCCGGCGGCGCTGGTCACGCCATCCAGCATCTCGCCCATCCGACGCTCAACCAGATCTCTGACCTCGGGGTCATACGTGCGCACGGTCCCCTCGAGCTGAACGC
>JARRMU010000134.1:0-5968 GCA_037385645.1 Gemmatimonadales bacterium | reverse complement strand
CTTAAGACGCGGACCCGACTCCGCCGCTTCGGAGGTATCCCGCGATGACCAGACACCGTCGCGCCCCAAGGCCAGCAGCCTCTCGTCACTTCCCAGGCCGCCCGTTCTCAGACCGGCTCTGGCTGCTCATCCTCCTGGTCGTGGCGGGTCCCGTGCTCGTTGGCTGTGGGGACAGCCCGACGGGCGGAGCTGCGCTCCCACCCCCAGCAGCCCCACCACCGCCTTCGCCAGACATGATTGCCTTTCACTCGAACCGTAACGGCGGCTTCGGCATCTACGTAATGAACGCCGACGGTACGAGCCCCACGCAGGTCACCGACAACTAATCAGAGGCCATCTTCCCCGCGTGGTCGCCCGACGGCCGGAAGATCGCCTTTCAATCGCGACGGGGGGACGACGTCCCCGATATCTACGTGATAAACGCCGACGGCGGAGGTGGTCTCCTGAACCTCTCCAACAACCCGGCGTTCGACGCACTTCCGATCTGGTCTCCCGACGGCACGAAGATCGCCTTCTTCTCGGACCGCGACGGCAACGGCGAGATCTATGTGATGCACTCCGACGGCGAGAACCCCTTGCGACTCACCAGCGACCCGTCGTTCGACTTGGCGCGGTCGTGGTCGCCGGACGGCACGAAGATCGCCTTCGATACCGACCGCGACGGCAACTTCGAGATCTACATCATGAACGCCGACGGTTCGAACCCCACGCGGATCACCGACCACCCGGCAGAGGACATATTGCCCGTGTGGTCGCCCGACGGCACGAAGATCGCCTTCGATACGAACCGCGACGGTAACGGCGAGATCTACGTGATGAACCCCGACGGTACGGGTCTCCTGAACCTCACCAACAACCCGGCAGGCGACGCCCGCCCGGCGTGGTCGCCGGACGGCACGCAGATCGCGTTTACCACGAACCGCGACGGCAACTCCGAGATCTACGTGATGAACGCCGACGGCACGGGTCTCGTAAACCTCACGCGCGACCCGGCGTTCGACGCATCTCCCGCATGGAGCCCGTGAGGGTCATTCGACGGCAGCGAGAGAAGCGCCGTCGAGTCTACCGATGCCACTCCAGCGTCGGGAGAACGTCCTCCTGTAGCTCACACATCTCGTCGATCAGATGCACCGCATTTTGATACGAAGGTGTGGTAGGATCGAGCAGTAACGCCTGAAGCAGCTTGTCTCGCGAGCCCTCCTCGAACGCCTCGCACAGCAGGCGATTGATCGAGACTTGGGGACGGAGGAGAGCCAGCACCCCCTCCGGCAGACCGGATCCTGCAACCGGGGTGAGCCCCCGATCGTCCGCAAGCGCCGGAACCTCCACGACCGCCCCATCGGGGAGCCCCTCCAGATGACCCCGATTGGGGATGTTCACCGCATCGAGGAGACGCGGCACACCGCAGCTCACCCCCTCGATGAGCGGGATCGCCAGCTCGCCTGAGGGTTTCGGCACCTTCGGATTCGACGTCTCGCGTTCGCCGTGGCGCAGTCGGCCCTCGGCCACCGGGTGGTAGAGCGGCACCCCGGTGGGCTGTTCTTCCAGATTGTAGATCCAGGGCGGCACACGCTCGTCCTTCCATGGATCCAGCTCCGCCGGATCGTAAAAGAACTGGAGCGAGCTGCTGGCGAGAAAGCCCTCGGCCCAGCCGATGTACTCGCCGATGTGGTTCGTGCCGGGCGAGGGGTAGAGACCGAAGGTGCGGAACAGGATCCGGCTGAGGGCGATCTGATCCCACTCCGTCAGCCAATGAGCGCGGCGTTCGCGATCCCGCAGCTCGGGGTATAGGTCCGCACCGGTCGCGCGGTCGCGAATCGTCGTGAACCAGCTGAAGTGGTTGAGTCCGCTCGCCTCGCACTCGATCTCGTCCACGGGTCGTTCCAAGAAGGCCGCGATCTGCTTCATTCCGTCGAATACGCCGTGGCACAGCCCGACCGTCGTTACCTCGCTCGTTCGAGCGAGTTGTTCGCACAGCTTGGTCAGTGGGTTCGTGTAGTTGAGGAGCCACGCCTCCGGGCAGACCCGGTCCATTGCGCGTGCCACTTCGACGCAGGGCCCCATGCCGCGAAGCGCGTGGAACAACCCGCCGGGTCCTCCGTTCTCACCGTAGATCTGGCGGAAGCCGAGCTTGCGCGGGATGTGAAAATCCTGCGCCCAATAGAAGTACCGTCGCCGCTCGATAGACAGGATGACGTAGTCCGTGTCTCGGAGCGCATCCTCGAGGGCTGTCGTGGCATCGACTCGGACTTCGCGATCGAGCGCCTCGGCGCACGCCTGGGCGTAGGATCGGGTCCGCTCGACGGACGACGCATCGAGATCCATCAGCGTCAGAGCGAGGTCGCGTTCGCAGATCGGATCGCTCAGCAGGACGTCGGCCACGGTCGCGGGCCCGAACTCACGACTTCCCGCTCCGACGATGGCGATCTTCAGCTTCATCGAGTTCCCGTCGGCATGGAATGGATCCTCAAACGGCAACCTCTGCTTCCTGCCGGCCAAGTCGAAGCGCGAGCAAAGCCGCGATGCCCGACAAGGCCATTAACATGGCTCCCACCGCGGGTCGTCCGGTGAGGCTGTACCCGACGCCGAGCAGCGACGTGTACAGGAACACGGTGCCGAGGAAGAAACCCAACCACCGGCCCGTCGTCGAGCCGTCCGGTACGACCTCGGGCGCCGCCCGGGAAATCGGTCCCCACCAGCCGCCGGGCCGCACCTTTCGGTAGAACCCTTCCAGTACCTCCGGATCGTCGGGTCGCGTGAGCAACGCGACGGTAACCCACAGGATCGTGCAGGCGAGGACGATGACCGTCGCGCGGACGAAATCGTATTGGGGGCTGTAGAATGTTGCCGCCGATGCAGCGAGCGCCGTCGGGGCGAGGCCGAGGTGCTGGGCCAATCCGACCAGGGCTTTGCCGTTGGCGAGAACGACGGACCCGGCCATGGCCGTGATCTCGGCCCAGGCGTTGACCCGCCACCAGTACCAACGGAGAAGCCAGACGAACGCGATCCCGGCGGTGAGCTCGATGACGTAGATCCACGCCCGCTGGATCGAGGTCATCTGCCACGCCGTCAGCGCGGCCACCACGGCCAGCACCACCACCGCGATTCTGGAGACGCTCACGTAGTGGCTCTCGTCCGCCCCGCGCCGCATGAACCTTCGATATATGTCGTTCACTAGATACGACGCGCCCCAGCACAGGTGCGTGTCCATCGTGCTCATGAACGCGGCCAGAAACGCCGCGACGACAACTCCGCGCAGTCCGACCGGCATCAGCTCGCCGATCATCATCGGGTAGGCGAGCTCGGGATCGGCGGCCAGGGCGACCCCGGCCGACGACGCCGGCAGCACGAGGAGCGACCCCAGGCCCACGATGATCCAGGGCCACGTCATCAGCACGATCCCGGCAAACGCGAACCACAGTGCCGAGAGCATCGACTGCCGCTCATCGCCCGCGGCGAACAGACGCTGCGCCACGTATCCATCGCCCTGACCGCTCCGCACCCACAGAAACAGGATGAGACAGACGAAAGAACCGAATTCGAGCGGCCCGAGGTGCGCGGAGCTCGGGACCAGATCGAGGACGGCGGAGCCCGACTCGGGGAGCGCGCGCACTGCCTCCGTCATTGCGGCGGGACCTCCGGTGACGGACAACACGATGCCGGCAAGGATCACCGAGCCCACCATGCCGACGATGAACTGGAGGAAGTCGGTGGCCACTACGCCCCAGAGTCCCGCGGCGGCGGTATAGATCAGCGCCGTGATGACACAGAGAGCGAGAGTGAACGCAGGATCCCAGCCGAGCAGGACCTGGCTGAACTTGACCATGGCGAGCATGACCCAGCCCATCACGACCGCATTCCTGAGCACGCCGTGGTACAGGGCGGCGAAGCCGCGAAGGACCGCCGCCGGCTTGCCCGAGTAGCGAAGCTCGATGAGCTCGGCGTCGGTCACGATCCCGGCGCGCCGCCACAGCTTGGCGTAGAAGAAGGCCAGCATGATCACGCCCGTGCCCTCGTACCACCAGAGCCAGTTGGCGTACAGGCCTCGCTCGCGAACGATTCCGGCCGTCGCGAGGGGGGCATCGGCGGCGAACCAAGTGGCGGCGAGCGATGTGCCGGCAATCCACCACGGGAGGGTTCGGCCGGCCAGGAAGTAGTCCTCGACGCTCTGCCCCGCGCGCCTCGAGAACCATAGACCCAGGGCGATGACGACGGCCCCGTAAACGGCGATGATGAGGAGGTCGACGGTCGTCAGCCGCACGTGACCTCGGACGAGATCAGCTCGAAGGTCAAGGAATAGTGCACGCAGGCCCTCCGGCCGTCGACTCGCCTACGCTATCTGGAGCCCGATGTCGAATCTCGCGAAGTAGCCGGCGTCATCCTCCTCCACCTCGAGCAGAAGCTGGTCCCCGCCGGCCCGGAAGATGTTGTCCTGGAGGTTCCTCACAGCCCGGTCACGGCCCCGGCTCGCGTAGGGCTCGCCGTCCATCACGCCATCGGTCAGCGAATCGTCAAAATAGAGCTGTGACGTGAACTCGTGGCCTTGTTCCGACGAAGGGTGCGTTCGGATCGTGAAGTGAATGTGGACCGTCCTCCCCTCGTACCAGCCCGGGTAGATCGTCGTAAATCGAGCGATACCCTGCGAATCGGTGTGCTGAAAGCCACGGAGGAACTTGCGGCCCACGGTGTCGAACCGGCCGTCGATATCTTGGACTCCCGAGTACACGCCGACGGCGTCACACTGCCACAGATGCACCTGGGCTCCGGGCAACGGAGCGCACCCGCTCGAGCCGATCCGCGAAACGTGGAAGGCGAGACGAAGGGTAGCGCCGTCACACACGAAACCGTCCGTCGGATCTGATCGTATGTCCGACCGCTCGAGCTGCCCGTCTACGAAGTAGGGGCCCGCCGTCTGGCGCGGACGCACGATGCAGGAAGGAAGCGCCTGCACCCGTCCGGGAAACGCCGCCAGGGCCGGCCGGCCTCCCAGCATCGAGGCGGTCGCGGCCCCGATCAGGGCAAGCGCTTCTCTGCGATTCAAGAGGCGTCCGACTTGCTCATCGTCGTGTCGCATCGGCGACTCCACAGAAGAAGGAAAGCACGTTCAGCCGAACGTATTCTACCGACGCCGGCGGAGCGAGCGGTTTGGGCCCGAGGCAGGTGTGCGAGGTCGGCGACTCCGAGCCGGACTCGGCTCGGTCACCCGTTTCCGAGGGTAGGGATCTTCATCACGGCCTCCGCGGACCGTCACCCGCGCCGGTGGCGTCGAGAGCCCGCGCGATGGCGTTCAGGTCCTCGCCGTCCAAATCGAGGGACGCGGCCCCGATCCAGCCGTCCACCTGCTCGGGCGAGCGGGCGCCCACGATGCCGGCCGTGACGCCGGGCCAGGCCAGCGTCCAGGCCACGGCCACCGCGGGGATGGTGGTGTCATGGCGCCGGGCGATGGGCCCGAGGGCGTCGCGCAGCTCCAAGTTGCGGCCGAGCCGGGGCTGCTGGAACTCGTCCGAGATGTGGCGCCAGTCGTCCGGATCCAGCTGCTCCATCCGATCCGCCGTCCACTTCTCCGTCAGCAACCCCGACTGAAGCGGGCTGTAGACGATGACCCCGGTGCCGTGCTCCGCGCACCAGGGGATCTCCGCACCAGCGGCCTCACGAGCGATCAGGGAAAAAGGCGGCTGCAGCGAGTCCACGTGGCGGATGGCCTCACACCGCTCGAGGAGCTCCACGTCGTAGTTGGACACTCCGGCGGCCCGCACCTTCCCTTCCTCCACGAGGCGCACCATCTCACCCCACGAGTCCTCCACCGGGGTGCCGGTCTCGTCGGGCCAGTGGAACTGGTAGAGATCGATGCGCTCCACGCCCAGCCGGCGGAGCGAGGCCTCCACCTCCCGGCGGATGGAGTCGGGCTGGAGCACCCGCTTCGGCTCCTCCATGCGCTTCTCCTCGTCCCACTCGAGGCCGCATTTCG
>JARRMU010000133.1:0-7659 GCA_037385645.1 Gemmatimonadales bacterium | reverse complement strand
AGGAAGGCAGCGAGCGCTGCCGTCGGGATATGCGGGTGCCGCCGACGGGGGTCTCGGCAGACGATGCGACATGTTGGTGCGCGCTCACTCACAGGCCGTGCTCCTCATTCCCGTATACGAAAACCGCCGAGGCGAGATCCCCGCCGAGCGTCAGGCTCGGGTAGGCCCGGAAGTCTCATGGAGGCCGCTCCGCGCTGCCTACTGCGAGCTGACCGGTCCCGGCGGCGTGAAGATGGAGGGGTCGATGTCCGGATTGACAATGAGCTCCTTGACGACCACGCTTTGCGCGACCTCACCCGTCCGGAGGTCCTGCTTCTGCTCGGCAAAGCTGAAGACCACGCCGTCTACAGCACGGAAATCGCCGAAGATCGTCTCGAACGCCTCTTCCTCCGGGTCGACGTCCGGGTGGAGTGCGCTTCGGTCTCGCTTGCGAGCGATGAGGTAGGTCTCCTCGTCCAGATAGAGACGTTGCGCGAACCCGTCCGGCGCCACCGCGTCGATGACCCAATAGCCCGTGTCGTCGATCTCCTCGCGCCCGCGAAGCGTGAGCGCGTAGCCCTGGGCTTGCCATTCGTGCAGGCCGAAGAGATTGGCCAAGACACCCCTCTTGACCGCCTCCTCGCCGGCTGGGCTCATCTCGACGGGCTCCGATTCTTCGCCGGCGCCGAGCTGCCAACCGGAAACGCTGTCATGGGCCTCGGTAAACACGCGCACGCTGTCGGCGAAGACGTCGATGCGCATCCGGCCATCGCGCGTGGCGCGGTATCGGGCCTCCACGTCGAACGTCGGCTCGGAAATCCGCAAACCGACCTCCAGCGACTCGATGCGCTCGATCTCGGCGGTCCCCCCACGCGCCTCGGCGTGGCGCGCCACGATCTCCTCGAGGGTCGGCGCTCCTGGCTGCCCGCAGGCCACGGCAACGAGGACCCATCCGACGGCGAGCCGGCAATCTCTCATATGTGAATCTCCTTTCATGCTCCCATCGCTACCATCAACCGAGCCCGTTCGCGAGGGCAGCGCCCTCACGCGGGCGACCCAACGCGCTCGCTTCTGCCTCTCGTTCGCAATGTGCAGCCGAGAGTCGCCTCCAGCCGTCCGCTCGAGTTCCCCAGCCTCGAGTCTGCCAGGTGCCCACAGCGTTCAAGCGACTGTATGGCCGCGACTTGCGTCAGTCGCGAGAGCCGGATGCCGGCCAGGCTTCCCGTGGCATGTGATGTGCCCTGTATCGGCACCGAGAAGAGCCTGACACGCGCAACTTTCGGCTGTGGAGTAGAGATGACCGAAGCGCCGGCCTCGGAGCACGAGGGACGGGGGAGCGGCCCGTTGCGGGCCTTTGCGTTCACGACCGATCGCAAGCTCCTGTCCAGACTCAGGGGCATTCTGACCGACGCCGGGCTTCCGATCGTGGTGGAAGACGCCATCACGGTGCCGCTGCGGCAGGTGTCTCGCATGCGGCTGCACGACCTTCCGCAAGCCAGGCCGGATCTCCTCTTTCTTGATTTCTCCGAAGAGGCGGAAGTCGGCGTCAGCTTCGCCCAGTACCTCGCCGAGACGATTCCGAGCGCCACGATCATCGGCATGGGACCCGAGCTGCCGCCCCACCTGCTGATCGCCGCCATGCAGGCCAATGTGTCGAAGTATCTGGAGGTGCCGCTGGAGCGCGAGGCGGTGGTCTCGATGCTGAGCCGGCTCAACGTCCAGCCGGGCCCACCACCCGAGCCCGTACCGGCGTCGCCACGTCATCGAGGGAGGGTTCTCCACCTGTTCAGCCCGAAAGGCGGATCGGGCGCCACGACGGTCACTGTAAACCTCGCGATCGCGCTCGCTGAAGAGAAGGCCGGGCGTGTCCTGGTCGTGGATCTGGACCCGGAGCTGGGCGATGCCGCGCTCCTCCTCGGGGTGGAACCGAGATTCGGGGTGGTCGACCTCGTCAACAGCCTGGGCCGGTTCGATGCCAGCCTGCTCGATTCGTTGGTGGCCAAGCACGAGTCGGGCGTGCACCTGCTCTCGGCGCCCGAGGACCCGCAGGAGGTGGGATTGCTCAGCGGCCGGGAGATCGGCGCGGTGTTCGAAGCGGTCCGCGAGCACTACGACTGGCTACTGGTCGATACGCCGAAGTCGCTGGTCACGAGCACCATGGCCGCACTCGATGTGGCGGACGAGGTGTTGCTCGTCACCCTGCTCGACATCCTGTCGTTGAAGAAGGCGACGCGCAGCCAGGTCCTGCTGCGCCGGCTGCTCGGGCTAGGCAGCGAGACGCGGCTCCGGCTGATCGTAAACCGATACAGCCCGGACGATCTCATCACCCTCGACGATGTCCAGGAAGCGCTGGACCTCGATGTCTACCAAACCCTCCGGAACGACTACGCCTCCGTCATCCAGTCGATCAACACGGGTAGGCCCGTCCGCGATGGATCTCCCTTCGCCCGTGACGTGCACAAGCTGGCCAAGAAGCTGATCGGAGCGCAGGGGGCCACGGAAGTCGCTGAGACGCGGGATGGCACGTTGCTCCAACGAGCCGTGCGGGGCTCACTCCGGACGGTGCTCAGCTCCTAGCCTGTCTCCAGGGCTCCGCGGCCTTCGAGACCCCCTTTCAGCCCGTCCGCCACGTGTGGATCCCCTATATTGGTGATCGTTGGGATTCGCATCGCTCATGGAAGGATCGGCGCCGCTCCCCTATTGACGGATCGGGGTGGACCGGGCAAGCAGAAACCTGGGTGTCTCGACGATGGATGCACGACAGAAGACCTCGATTGGATCAGCTCTCGCCGCCATGGCGGGCGCAGGCATCACCCTCACAGCCATACTCGATTGGACCTCCCTTGGCCGTCCCTGGGGCTTCCTGCTGGGCTTCGTATTAGGGGTCGCGGCAGGGGCCGGCGCCGCGCTGGCGATCGCAGGGCTTCTCGAGCTCCGGCGCTTGAAATAGCCCGGCCGCGGCTGGCTCCTGATCTGGTCGGGTGGCCGCGCGGGGCGGCGCTTTACGAGGGATTGCGGGCTGATCAAACCGCCACGTCACGGGTACTAGGATATGCAGACATGGCACCGCAGGTGCGGAGCCCCGGAACATCGCGCGGGCGTCGGCATGCCTACTGCCGTGCCGCCGCAAAGCCGGGAGTAGGTGGCAGCAAGGAGGGTCAAGCCGATGAGTGAGCGACCCTGATGAGCGACAGCTGCTGGCCGTCGCCTACGAGAGATTCAAGCGCCATCTCACCGATTGGATCGCCATCGGCGTAATCCTCTCGGTAGGGGTGCACTACGCGTTGTTCACCCTGTTCCCGACGCTGCGGGCCGCCGACCTCTCCTTCGGCAGCGGCGAGATCACAGCCGTCGCGCTGCCGCCGGTGGTCAACGTACCGCCTCCGCCGCACCAGATCGCCCGTCCGGAGACTCCGCGGGTCGGCACCGCGGACATCAAAGAGGACGTGACGATCGCCCCGACCACGTTCGAGGCGAACCCGACCCAGAACCTGGCGCCGCCCCCGCGGCCGGCGCGTGCGGCCCCGAAGGAGGATCGCCCCCGGTTCATCCCGTACGATACGCCGCCGAGGCTGCTGAATCCGGAGGAGATCCGAGCGCTGCTCGAACGGGGTTATCCCGCAGAGCTGCGGGAGGCGCGCGTTGAGGGCAAGGTGGTGATCTGGGCCTACGTCGACATCGAGGGCAAGGTCGGAACGGCTCATGTGCAGCAGTCGAGCGGTTTCGCCGCGATGGACCGTGCCGCGCTGGATGTCGCCCGGAAGATGGAGTTTTCGCCCGCCCTCAACCGGGACAAGAAGACGGCGGTCTGGGTCCAGCAGTCGATCGTATTCCAGACCAAGTAGAACACTCCATCGCGGCGCCGGCCTACGCCCTGCCCCTTCCCCGAACCGGAAGCTCCCGGACGCGCTCGCCCGTCGCGTCGAACAAGGCGTTCGTGAAGGCCGGTAGTAGCGAAGGAAGGGGTGGCTCGCCCATCCCCTGTGGGGGCAGGTCGCTCTCGACGAAGTGCACCTCCACCCGTGGCATCTCATCGATGCGGAGGGCCGGATAGTCGTCGAAATTGCCTTGAACCGCACGCCCCTCCCGGATCGTGATCTCTCCATACAGGGCCGCGGTGAGCCCGTAGACGATGCAACCCTCCACCTGGGCCTCGGCCCCGCTCGGGTTCACGACCATGCCGCAGTCGACGGCGCTCACCACCCGCTCGACCCGCACGCGGCCGTCCGCTGGCGCGGAGACCTCGACGACGTGGGCCACATACGAGGAATTCGAGTAGCTGCCCGCGATGCCGACCCCTGCGCCGGGCGCTCGCGGACGCCCCCAGCCCGCCTTCTCGGCGGCGAGCGCGAAGACCCGGCGCAGACGTCCCGTGCTGTACGTCCGGCTGTAGAACGGCACTTCCCGGGGAGGGCCGATGAGGTCCAGCTGATACTCGAGCGGATCCCGGCCGGCGGCATGGGCCAGCTCGTCCACGAAGCTCTGGATGACCCACACGTTGGCCGACGGCTCCACCGCCCGCCATTGACCGCGCGGCACCACGCTATCGAGCTGGCTGTACTCGAAGCGCAGGTTCGGAAGCAGCCCAGCCGGGAAGTCGAAGTCGTCCAGCTCGCCCGCTTCCCGCGGGTCGCCGCCGCGGCCCAACGCGGCGTGGCGCGAGGCGTTGGCCAGGAAGTGCCGCCAGGCGACCGGACGCCCCGCCGGGTCGAGACCGGCCGTCAGAACGTGGTGGCCGGCGGGCCGGTAGAAGCCGTGCCGCACATCGTCTTCGCGGCTCCACACGACCTGCACGGGAGCTCCAACGGCTCGCGACAGGTAGACGGCCTCGGCCGCGTAGTCGGCGTAAAACCGCCGTCCGAAGCCGCCGCCGCTTCGGACGACGTGGACGTGGACGGCCTCGGGCGGCAGCCCGGTGACCTTGCCCGCCGCTGTTCCCACGTACCCGGGATTCTGGCAGGGCGCCCATACGTCGCAGCGCCCATCCGTCACGTGGGCAACCGCGTTCATCGGCTCCATCGGGGTGTGAGCCAGATACGGCACCCGGTACGTCGCCTCCACCCGGCGCGCGGCCCGGGTCATCGCGCTCTCGAAGTCCCCGTCATCTCGGATCCGCGCCTGAGCCGGCTCTCCGGCCAGCCGCTCGCACTCGCGCCAGAAACCCTCGGTGCTCTCCGCCGCGCCCGGTCCCGGATCCCAGTCGATCCTCAGCGCGTCGCGCCCCTTCATGGCGGCCCAGGTGGACTCGGCGACGACCGCGACGCCGTTGGCCATCTTCGGGTTGTTCGGCCCGAAGTCCTCCACGGCGTCCGCGTCGATCTCCACAACCGCCCGTACGCCCGGCACGGCCTCCGCGGCGGCAGCATCGAAGCCCTGGACGCGCCCGCCGAACACGGGGCACCGCGCCACCGTGGCGACCAGCATGTCCTCCACCCTGGTGTCGAGCCCGAACCGGATCCGGCCCGTGACGACCTCGGCCCCATCGAGACTGGGAGTGCGCCGGCCGATGAGACGGTACTCGCCCGGTGTCTTGAGAGCCGGCTCGGTCGCGACAAGCGTCTCGGCATCCGGCATCTCCTCGGAGAGGCCGCGGGCGGTCAGCACGGCCAGCGGGCCGTAGCCCAGCGAGCGGCCGGACGGACCGTGCAGCACCCGGCCATCGCGGGCCTCGCACTCCGCACCGGAAACACCCCACTCCTCGGAGGCGGCTTGCACGAGGAGCTCACGCGCCGTCGCTCCCGCGCGGCGGAGCAGATCCCAGGAGTACTGTACGCTGTCGCTCCCGCCAGCGTACTGCTCGCCGTACAGGCGCTCGTCCAGGTTGGCCTGCTCGGTGGGTATTCTGCCACCCGGCACAACACCGGACACAACGCCCGGCACAACGTCCGACACGCCGCGCGGCACTCCACCGGACCGGGTCATGCCCGCTCCTCCTGGGCCAGCTCGGCAGCGCGGCGCACGGCCCGCTTGATCCGTGCATAGGTGCCGCAACGACAGATGTTGCCCCGCATCGCCCGGTCGATCTCCCGATCGGTGGGGTCGGGCTCGCGCCCGAGCAGCGCGGCGGCGGCCATGATCTGGCCCGCCTGGCAGTAGCCGCATTGCGGCACGTCTTCCGCGAGCCACGCGCGTTGCACGGGGTGATCCCCATCGGAAGACAGGCCCTCGATCGTCCGGACCTCGGCGTCGCCGATCTCGGAGATCGGGGTGACGCAGGACCAGATGGCCTCTCCGTCCACGAGGACCGTGCAGGACCCGCACAGCCCCTCCCCGCAGCCGAACTTGGTGCCGGTGAGTCCGATCTCGTCTCGAAGAACCCAGAGAAGCGGTGTGTCCGGCAGCACGTCGACCACGTGGCGCCGGCCGTTTACGGTGAGCTCGAAGGATTGCAACGGCACCTCTTCTTTCTCCCCGAGGATCGTTACCCGAAGCTTATCGCCTGTCGCCGAGCGGCGCGTCCCTCATTCTGATGGACAGCCCCTCCGAGGGGGCCGTTGCCTTCCGACCGTCCGCTCGGTGCCGATCGTGTGTCGCCTGAGAGTAGATGGGTGCTGACGATATACCCTTCACGGCCGGGGATGGAGGAGGGCAGAAACGCGGGCTCGTCTAGCAGACCGCAAGGCAAGTCGCGAGGGCCGCGACCGAGGCGGATAGAAAGATCCAGCTCGCCGTCTTTTTGCCGTCGCTCTCTCGCACCTCGACCCACTGGACCTTGCTGGCGGGGATCGTCACGCCCACGCAGCCCTGACCGTCGCCGGGGCAGGGCCCCGTTTCATAGCCTCTGGCGAAGGCCAGGTCGCGCGTCAGCCCCTTGATGCTATCCCCGACCAACCTTGGCGTCTCCAAGACCCCCTGGCGGTCGCTGAGCACGAGCTTGAGGCGATCAGGTTGCGGTTGCGCACCAAAGCTGGAGGCCAGGCCTCGCGGCTCGCTCCATTTCGTACAACCCACCAAGCACGTCAGGAGCGCTATCAAGAGGACAGCTTTTCGCATATTCGGTCGCCGAGTCTCCGAAGGTTCGATCCTACGGCAGCTACCCCGTGACCGCTCCCGTAGGCCTATGGCCTTTCACGGGTACGGCTCGAGGAACTCTTCCACAAGAGAGGCTCTCAGCCGGCTTCGCCCGCCCTCCGCCGCGGCGCTCGGCATCCGTCTATTCGACCCGGTAACGGAACAGGTCCAGGTGGGGCGGTGGATCGCCTGGCGGCCACGGGATCCGATGGACTCGTTCAAGGAGAAGCGTAAGCTCGCCGACCCTCGCCGGGCGGCCGGCTTCAAGTCCGATGGCCTTCCAAAGTCGGGAGCCCTCCAGCACCACCAGGATGCCTTCCGGGTGTCGCGCCAGGAAAGCCGACATCCGCTCGAGATCCATGTCGCGGTTTGGCGCACCCTGCACCAACCATATCCGCTCAGGCTCTATCCGTGTGAGAAAAGCGACCCAGGAGCGAGCCCCCCATCCGTAGAAGTCGTTGATGAGCGCCGGCTCGGTCGGCATGTGACGGTTGATGATTGCCGGCAAGGTCAGGGCGGTCTCTTGGTTCTGGATCGTGGGAACGGGATCGATGCTTTTCAGCTCTGCGAGTCCGATGGCGTTCATCCAGCTCCATCGGGTGGTGAACACCATCGACCCGATGACCACCGCGCCCAGCCCCAGGACTCGACTTACGGGCCACCCCTCGA
>JARRMU010000132.1:0-6196 GCA_037385645.1 Gemmatimonadales bacterium | reverse complement strand
CACGTGCACGGGCGATCTCACCCTATTCCCTGCACTCGAAGACGCGGCCAGGGCAGCGGACTTTGGAATGCAGATCATTAAGGCATCGGTGGACGCCGTCGGAGTGCGCGACCCAGCAAACTGGATCAGGCTGCGACGCTCGGCGGACGACATAGATGTTCCTTTCGTCGTTCTCAATTTCTCGACCGGCACGGAACACCCGGACGCGCTGGTCACCATGGATGCCGGTGACATCAACGACGCCTCCCAGCCGCGGGTCCTGAGGTTCAGCGAGGGCGCGGTTCGGGTCACGCAACGCATAGACCAAAACACAAGCACGACGATGATCTGCGATCAGGCTGCACCCGATGACGATGTCGTCGTCACGATCGAGCCCCCCTCGCCGTAGAACGAGCTACGCGGCTAGGCTCGCTCGGCGGACACGTACGTGTGTACCGGGTACACCTCCGGGTCGCCCTGGACGCCAACCTCGCGAAGAATGGGCATGATGATCTCGGCCCAGCGGTCGAGCGCCTCCTCGGACTCCCAGACGTCCACGACGCGGAAGGTGCTTTCGCCCTGCCCGGCGATGTGCGCGAGCAATCCTGCGACGGGCCAGTCGGCTGGAGTTTCCAGCCGACCCTTGCCCCCCGTCAACTTGCGGACGGTTGCCTCGTACTGTTCCTGCGTGAACTCAGGGGATATCAGGATCATCGGCATGGGTTCCTCCTTGTCGTGGTCGTGGGGGCCGCAGGTCGTACCGAATATCGTGCATGGTGACGCTTCTGCCTATGGGTGGCATCTGGGTGGCAGGCGCAGGCGCGGTGCATCGCCACGGGGTACGGACGCAGGTGGCTGGGGCCGTGGCCGCTGATGATCCCAAAAGCCGGCGGATGGAGCCCGCCCAGAGACCCGCTCCCCTGACTCGGCGACAACGGGAGGCGGTTCTTCGACTCCACTGATAGCTTTAGGATTAGACCCACCGCGCCGGAGTTGCGGACGTTTCTAGGTCTGGATCGCGAGGAGCCATGAGCTGGATAATCACCCGACGGGAGGCGCTGAGCCGGCTGGCCGTGCTGGCGGTGGGCGCTCCGGTGGTCGGATTACCGCTCCGCGAGGCGGCGTTCACGCTCAGCGCAGTAGATGGGACAAACTTTCCCGGCCCGCCGGGAATTCAGCTCTATACCCTCCGCGCAGATATGGAACGTGACGTGGCGGCCACTCTGACCCGGGTGGCGGAGATCGGCTACGAGGAAGTGGAGTTTGCAGGCTATTTTGGCCATTCGCCGTCGGAAATCAGGGGTTTCCTTGCCGACGCGGGCCTTCGCGCCCCTTCGACCCACGTTGCTCTCGACGTCGTAGACGAGGCGTGGCCAGAGACGCTCGAAGCCGCCGCCGAGGTCGGCCACGAGTACGTCGTCGTGCCGTGGATTCCCGAGTCCATGCGTGCTTCCCTGGACGATTGGCGGCGGATCGCTGAGCGCCTCACGCAGGCGGCCGCAGAGGCCCACGCGATGGGGCTTCGTTTCGCCTATCACAACCACGATTTCGAGTTCGTGGAGATGGAGGGCCGGACGCCGCTGTACGTCTTCCTCGAGACGGCCGATCCGGATCTGGTTCAGGTCGAGCTCGATCTCTTCTGGATCGTCGACGCCGGCGGCGACCCCATCGATTTCATCGAGCGCTGGCCGGGGCGGATCCCGCTGGTTCACGTGAAGGATCGGACAGCCGATGGTCAAATGACCGAGGTGGGAAGCGGCGTCATCGACTGGGCCGAGATCTTCCGACACCGGGAGCAGGCAGGGATCCGTTACTACTTCGTCGAGCACGATTCCCCGGGAAAGCCGTTTCAGTCCGTGGAGTCGAGCCTTCACTATCTGAGCCGGCTCGAGACTTGAATGAAGCGGCCTAAACGTTGACGGGAGGCGGACCCTCTATCTGGCTGCTCGTTTAAAGCCTAGCCCCACCCGCCGGGGTGGCGGTGAGGCCTGCTCGGCCCTTCGTCGACCACTAGAACGCGCCGATGGCGTAGACGAGAAGCCCGCTGTAGCGGTAGGTGACGTCCACCGAGGTTCCGGACGTCTTCTCTGCTCCAAGCTTCACCCAGTTGTAGCCGACACCGATGCCAAGATTTCGGAGCAGGTAGTAGTTGGCTCCGGCAAAGATCTCGCCGACGGACGCCTCGACGTCGCTGACCTTCACGTAGAGACCGCCGGCCGACGCGGCGATGACGAGCCGGGATACCGGATTCCAGGTTGCGCCCAGGTTGAGGTTGGCGATCGGGAGCGTCACATCCTTCGTCTCCTGACCCACGTCGACCGGCTCCTCGCCAACCGATCCGACCGCCGAGATTCCGGACCTGGTGATCATGGCACTGAGGGCTAGCCCCACCGCCGCCTCGACCTTGTCGTGCGCGAGAAACGAGAAGCGGTAGCCGAGGTTCGCGAACGAGGTCCGGAAGTACGCCTCGACGTCCGTGTCGATGGGGAAGACCGTGTCGCCGAACTGGATGTCCTCGTCTATGGTCGCGGTGCTGTTCCTCGACATGGTGAAATAGCCGAACGTGAGTCGATGCCTTCGGCCCAGCCGGTAGTATCCGAGGCCGCGGAAGTCCAGCTTTCGATTGTTGAAACCCAGGTCCTTCTCGAGGTCGATCTCGGTTCCGATTCCCAGCTCCTCCGAGTCCACCCGCAGGTTGGTGTCGAAAAAGGCGACGAATCCTCCCAGACCGATGAACAGTCGGGGGTACAGCACCGAGGGCTCTGCCGCGGTCTCGGGTCCCGGCTGCTGCTGGGCCAGGGCGGGCCGCGCGAGACAGAGGACGAACGCCGCCAGGACGGTCAGGGAAAACCCGGGCGCCAGTCGGAACCGCAGCTGACGACCGAGGAATGCCAGATGTATGTGGGCCTTGCTCATCGCTCGCAGAAACAGATCTGTCGGGGATCGATCAACGGCAGAAAAGATATCCGTAGCGAGCATTGCCCGACAGACACCGAAGTACCGTGGCAGGAGCACGTGCCGCCTCTTTCGTGGGCGAGCGCGCGCAACATCAGCGCCATCTCCCCCAAGGGGCTCGACATCGTGATGAAACCGGCCCACAAACTCGCCCAGATTCTGCGGTCCCACTAGCGGTCACCGCTAGTAATATCGAGGTCCATGTGCTAGCCTGGCTGGCAAAGATCCGTAGAGAAACCCGCCAATACTGAGGCCTAGCAGCAGCTCGGGGGACCCGTCGGACCTCCTAAAGGGCGAGCCGCAGCGAGAGAGATGTTCGAGCCCCACCGACGGGCGGAGCAGGCCATGCGTCGAAGCTGACGGCCGCCTTCGTCGCTGGCGGCGTCTAATCCCACCCGCGGGGCTTGTGAGGTGACATGGACGCGAAGCAGTTGTTCTTCGAGCGATACGACGGATTTCAGGAGTACCCGGTGTTGCTCCTCGAAGGGATGAGCGAGGCACAGATTCGGCAGTCACCTTATCCTGCTCTCAACCCGATTGCGTGGATTCTGTGGCACAGCGCTCGCTGCGAGGATGTGGGGGTCAATCGACTTCTCGTCGACCGTCGGCAGGTCCTGGAGGACGGAGCCTGGCCGTCCTGCCTCGGAGTGGACGATCGCCGTCTCGGAACCGGGATGACGAAACGGGAAGTCACGGAGTTGTCCGAGCGATTGAGCCTGCCGGATCTGGCGGCCTATCGAACGGCGGTGACCGAGCGGACCGTGGAGGTCGTCGTTGAGCTGCCCTCTGAAGAACTGTCTCGCCAGCTCGCCGCGGAAAGGCTACAACAGGTGTTCATGGAGGAGGGCGCGGGCGGAAGCGCGGCGACCCAGCTGGTCGAGGCGTACGCCGGCCATACGAAGGGCTGGCTACTGGGCCACCTCGCCTTGACGCACCCCTTCTATCACATGGGGCAAGCCTTCGTGCTGCGGGCAATGTTCGGCCTCCCCAACCCCTGGTAGCTTGAGCCTCCAGGCGGCCGAGCAGCTCAGAATGCCGATGAGGAGGGAACGATGAGCGGAGTGCGGGTCCTGGTAGGGACGCGAAAAGGCGGGTTCATCCTTGCGTCGGATGGCAAGCGCGAGCGCTGGGAGGTCAGCGGTCCCCACTTCGGCGGCTGGGAAATCTATCATATGAAGGGTTCACCCGCCGAGCCGGATCGTCTTTACGCCTCGCAGTGCAGCGACTGGTTCGGGCAGCAGATCCAGCGCTCCGACGACGGCGGTGAGACGTGGGAACCGGTGGGGAACGAGTTCCGCTACGACGGGGATGCCGGCACGCACCAGTGGTACGACGGCACGCCCCACCCGTGGGAATTCAAGCGAGTCTGGCATCTGGAGCCCTCGCTAGATGATCCGGACACTGCCCTCGCCGGCGTCGAGGATGCCGCCCTGTTCCGCACGACGGATGCTGGAGCGACCTGGGAGGAGCTTCCGGGACTGCGTGGCCACGGCTCAGGGCCTGGGTGGCAGCCCGGTGCGGGTGGGCTGTGCCTCCACACGATCCTGTCTGATCCGGGGGATCCCGGACGGATTTTCACCGCCATTTCGGCCGCCGGCGCGTTTCGGTCGGACGACTGCGGTACGACCTGGCAGCCGATCAACCAGGGTCTCCGCTCCGAGTACATCCCGGACCCGACGGCGGAGGTGGGCCACTGCGTCCACCGGATCGCGATGCACCCCTCGCGTCCGAGCGTCCTGTTCATGCAGAAGCACTGGGATGTGATGCGCAGCGACGACGGCGGGGAGTCGTGGCGCGAGATCAGCGGCGATCTGCCGACCGATTTCGGCTTTCCGATCGAGGTTCACGCGCACGAACCTGACACGGTGTACGTCGTGCCGCTCAAGAGCGACTCGGAGCGCTTTCCGCTCGAAGGAAAGCTGCGGGTGTATCGCAGCCGCACCGGGGGCGACGAATGGGAACCGCTCACGGAAGGACTGCCGCAACGGGACTGCTACGTGAACGTGCTCCGTGATGCAATGGCCGTCGACTCTCTCGATCCCTGCGGCGTCTACTTCGGCACCACCGGAGGTCAGGTCTACGCCTCGGCCGACAGCGGCGACCGTTGGGCTCCTATTGTGCGGGACCTCCCGTCGGTGCTGTCGGTGGAGGTCCAGGTGCTGCCATGATTCGCGTCGTGCTCCCACCGCACCTGCGGGCCCTGGCGCGGGTCGAGGGAGATCTGGAGCTTCGGGTCGAGGCTCCCGTCACGCTGCACTCGGTCATCGACGCGATCGAGGCGCTCCATCCCCCGCTGCGTGGGACGATTCGAGATCGGGTTACCCAGGAAAGACGGCCGTTGCTGCGCTTCTTCGCCTGCCAGGAGGACCTCACCCACAAGCCGCAAGGACGCGCCGCTGCCCGCTGCCGTGACGTCCGGGACGGAACCGCTCTTTATCGTGGGGGCCATCGCCGGAGGGTAGGGAGAGCCACCCCTGTGCGGCTGCTACATGGCTGGCCTCGGCAAGATACGTCAGCGGAGGAGGCGGACCTTCTAGGTAACCGATAGTTTAGTGGTTAGACCCCCGCGCCGGAGTGGCGGAACTGGCAGACGCGCCGGACTCAAAATCCGGTGGGAGCAATCCCTTGAGGGTTCGAGTCCCTCCTCCGGCATCGCTGTAATGGGAAACAGGCAAGGGATATAGGTAGGGTAGGGGACGGAGCGACGAGTGCCGCACGGCTTCCATCGTCCCCGTGTCTTTGCCGTGTCTTTGCCGTTCAGCGGTCAAGCGCCACCACCTTCCGGTCCCTATGAGTCTGCGTCTGATAGTGGGCCGTGAGCTTCGCCGCGCCCTCGCTGAGCATCGCCTCGTCCACGATGCAGTAGCGGTCGAAAATGGAGCGCGTGCGGTGGCCGGTGAGCTTCATCGCCACCTGTTGGTGGACTGCGTCAACGTGGATCACTCGAAGCTGACCGAGTTTCTTGGAGTCACCATACCACGCCATCCGACCCGGAATCTCTGCGAAGCAATCCTATTCGGAGGAAGATACCTGGACTTCCGATCTTTCGGCGAGCTAAAGGGCTTCTCTAACAAGATTCTTCCAGCGGCCAGCAACCCGTTCTTGGTCGTCGAAAAGGCGAACTCTGGAAAGATCGACGAGGCTTACAAGCTCAGGAACTACGTGGCCCATTACAGCGGTGCGGCCAGGCGATCCCTGGACCGCATGTACAAGAGGGTGTACAAGCTTGATCGCTTCGTCGAACCCGGCCGCTTCTTACTCG
>JARRMU010000131.1:0-11739 GCA_037385645.1 Gemmatimonadales bacterium | reverse complement strand
CGTCCTGGCCCGACGGGGCCGGGAACAAGAGCTCGTTGTCGGGACCGTGGCAGCTCCCGCAGGTCAGCGGCACGTGCGCGCCCACGAGGTCGAAGCCGCCGGAAGCCTGGACGTGGTCGAACAGGGCCCCCTGCCAGGAGAGCGTGGTGTGACAGTCATCGCACTGGGTGGAGAATCCGCTCGCGATGTGGTCCACGGTCCGAGCGGCCGCGAAATCGGCCTCGTGACAGGAGAAGCAACCCGTATCCAGTGTCGTGAACGCACCGGCCTGGTCGTCCGCGTGGCAGGTCTCACAAGAGACCTGCGTGTGGGTCCCGGTGAGCGGAAACGCGGTGCGGGTGTGAAGCGGAATTCCGGGCGTCTCGCTTGCTATATCGAGGAATGACAACGCGTTGTGACAGGACGCACAGTCGTCGGAGAGTTTCCCCTGGTGGACATCCACGTGACAGCCACCGCAGGCGAAGGGCTCGATCTTGGGCTCATCGAACTTCAGATCGAAATGGCAGGCGGCGCACGGAGCTGCCGCGTGTCTCCCCAGAAGCGGAAAGCCTGTCGCACGGTTGTGAGAGAAGTCGAGCTCCGCCTTCGCCGGCACCCAGGCCTCCGGCTCGTGACAGGCCGAGCAGTCCAGGTCGACCGTCAGGCTACCGTGCGGACTGGTCGTTTCCTGCGCGCCCGCAGCCACGGGCCCGGCAGGGAGCAGAATCGCGATGAGCGCGAAAACGCGGCGGCTGCTTATCGCCATGGCTCAATGACAGTCCCGGCACAGGGTGCCGATCGGCTTGTAACGCCGGAGGAGGAGCCCATCCGCCGTTTCCTCCTCGACATGGCAGGCCTCGCATGCGACGCCCCGATGAGCCCCGTCGAGGGGGTACCTCGTCAGGTCGTGGTCGAACCCGGTGACCCTGAAGGACTCCGTGTCGTGGCACGCGGTGCAGGCTCTGCCCTCGAACTGGCCGCGGTGTGGATCATCCAACCGGTGGCAGGTCGTGCACGCCGTGCTCTTGAATTGGAAGCGGAGCGACATGTCGTCCTCCTCGTCCGGAGCGCCGTGGCAGAGGAGGCAGGGCACGGCCACGTGGGCCCCCGTAAGCTCGAACGTCTCACGATTGTGACGCTCGATGTCGTAACGGGTCGGCGTCCACGCCTCCTCTCCGTGACAACTCTCACACAGCGCTCCACCCGGCGACTCGAGGAACGCCGCTTCGTGATGATCCCGGTGGCATGCCAGACAATCGGCCGCGAGAGGTCGTGGGTACGCGTAGCTTTCCGTGCCCTCGGCGAAGCGCACGAGGACATCGGAGGAGTGGGTCGGCGGCGTTCCGTGGCAGTTTTGGCACTCGAGACGGCCGTGAGCTCCGAGGAGGCGATATCCGGTAGTGGCGTGATCGAAGCCTTCCTCGATGCGCGATCGATCCACCTGGTGCCACCCTCGGGTGTCGTGGCAGGCGCTGCACGCCTCGGCCATCACGCCGTTGTGGACGTCCGTGTGACAGGATTCGCAGCCGGTGAACGCGAGCCCGATGAAGCGTACCTGGGTGCCGGCCCGTGTGCGCACGGCCGGATGACAGCCGGCGCAAGCCACCTGCCGGTGGCGACCCGTCAGGCGATAGCGGGCATCGTCGTGATCGTAGAGCTCGGCTTTCTCCCACATCCGTGCGGTGTGGCACTCGTTGCACGCTCGTCCGGCGAACTGGTCTGCGTGGGGATTCTTGGACTCGTGGCATCCGAGGCACGCCGCCCCCAGGCCGAGGAAGGTCCGGTTGAGGGCCCCGTTGTTTCCCTTGAACTCGCGTACCTCAGGGTCCGTCACGAGAAGCGCGTTGTGGCAGTCCCTGCATTCGGCCTTGGCGTGACCCTCCTCCAGTCGGTAGCCCATCGACTCGTGATCGAACCCGGAGGTGTCGAACCGGACAAGCTGAAACTCCTCTCCGAAATGTTCGACGTGGCAATCGGAGCAGGACTGGTCTCCCAGCTCCGCGTGAAAGCCACTCTTCTCCGCGAGCCGTCTCCCGAGAGGATGGTGGCAGTCGAGGCACTTCTCGGTCGAGATGCCTCGCTTCCCCAACTCGTGGCAGCTCGTGCAGTTACGCAATCCGTTCAGCTCCGTGTGCGCCGCCGACAGCTTCCCCGGCGACACGATCTGGCCTCTCGCAGAGCCGCACGCTCCTAGCAGCAGGCCCAGGGCCAATCCGATGGCTAGGGCGCCCGACAGACGGCTCGGCGATCGCGCGGGCGTCATCCCCGGTCACGAGCTCGAGGGCGGGAGTCGCTCGAGCGATGTCGCGGCTTTGGCGGCGAGCGTCGGGTTCCCCCCGAGATCTCGCACCCTCTCCCACCAGCTCCTGGCTATCTCGTAGTTCCCTCTGTTCGCGTAGACCGCCCCAAGGTTGTACATGGCCTCGGCGTCGTCCGGGCTCGTGTCGAGCAGAGCCACCATCGCCCGCTCGGCAGCTTCCCAGCGCTTCGCGTCGGCAGCGGCTCCGGCCATCCCCAATAGCACATCCCGCCTTGCGCCACCCTGAGCCAGATAGCGCTCGTAGTACTCGATCGCTTCCTCCGCCACGTGCCCGCCATGGAGCAGAAGGGCCGTGCGGGCGAGGGCCGCCGTGTCGGCCGGGTGCGCGTCCAGATGGGCTCGCAGCTCCGCGAGCTCGACCCGGAAGGAATGGCTCACGTTGGAGGCGTTCGGCTCGCCCGTCTGCGTGACGGCGTGCCGGAACGAACCGATGGGAAGCCCCTCCTGGCTTCGAGGGACGGACTGGCCGGCGGTGCGATTCGAAGCGGGGACCGTCTTCTCGACGTTCCCGAGATAGAGGGCCGCCAGGAGGGCTGCGGCGACCAAAGCGCACGCAACGATCGCGATCGACCTCGAACGCATGCGCGCCTCTCTCAGAAAATCCACGTGTAGCCGAACATCACGGCGACGCCCACATGGAGCAGCATGACGAGGAACATCAAGGCGGCCAGCGGCATGTGGAGGATGTGCCAGTAACGAAACAGTTGCTGGAAGGGCTGCAGGAGAAGGATCTGCTGCTCGAGCCGAAGCCCCTCCTGGACCAGCCGGACGGCCGCTTCGCGAGGCCCCGGGGGAATCCCCTTCTGAGCGAGTAGCCGCCGAATCCTCCGCTTCAGGCTCCACTTCACGAGGTCGTGGCGGACCGCCAGTCCGAGGGCGTCCAGAAAGCCGCGTGGCTTGCGGGCAGCCGATGCCTCGAGGAGACCGGCGATCTCGGTATCATCGAGATCGAAATCGGCCTGGAGGCTCTCGAGCAGCGCTCGCTTCTGGGAGCGTATCGCGCCGAGCGACGCGAACTGGCCGCCGATCGTCTTGGGTATGCGCACGTACACGTACCGTCCGAAGATGCCGCTCAGGGTGACAACGACCATGCTCCAGAAGGCGATCGCGACGATCCCACCTATCTTGAATCCGGTGTGCAGCAGCACGAGGAAGGGACCGAGCGTGCAGAGGAAGATGTGCACCTGCAGCCAGTGCTTGAGCTTGCCGAGCCGCCTCAATGGGGGCACGCGCTTGCGGATCGCGTATAGGAACACCCCTACCGTGATGAAGAGGGCACCGACGACGCCGTAGCCTTGCCCGAAGAGGCCGGACGGTTTCAGCAGCTCGTGAAGGTCGGAGAACGGCCGGTCCTGCAGAGGCGTCACATAGTAGTCGTAGCCCCAGTAGAGTGCCCCGCCGGCTACGCCGATCCACAGAAGGAGCAGAAGACCTCGAAAGATCCGGTCTGCGGACGCACCCGTCGGTCGGCTGGCCGCTTCGCCCGACCGCGCGGCGACGTCGACGGTCCCGAGCTCGAAGGCCCTAGTCGACATGACCGGAGAGCAGGAAACGCTTGCGCATAGGCAACTAATTGCACACAGAGCGGGCCGTTTCCTCCAGATGCAAACGGGTACCCGCCGCTCTTGCATCCCAGCGATTGTCAGGTTTTGTGCGGATTCCCCCGCGACTCCTCCTGCGGGAGGTCGGGCAAGCTTCATTCCGGGGGCAAGTTCGGGTGGGACAGCTCCCTGGAGGACTTCGGCACGACCTTTTTCCGGCGACGGTAACGAGGGCAATAAATGAAGGGGTGAAGCCTCAGATCGCCGCGCTGAATGAGGGCAGTCTACGTTGTTGGAGGGCCGGAAGCGTCGCCTTTCATCAAACGACCCCGACTGGCTAGATGACTATACGTACACATGTTACGCGGATTCGCGCGGCGCAATCGGCCGTCCAACGAATCGACGCTCCTGCAAAGCTGCGCGCATTCTTGCATCGAAGGTGCCGATCAGGTGTCGGTTCATGTCAAGATTCCTGGAGGTTCGTATGCGTCGCATCGCCTGGCCCCTCGTCCTCAGCACGGTTGTGGTGACCGCCTGCCAAGAAAGTCCGCTCGCGACGGACGCGGACCAGCAGGCACCGCTGGCGGCGGTGCGCGGGCAGGAGCAGAAGATCGACGTGATCGTCGTTCTGGACCCGGCGCTCGCTCCGGGCGGCCACGCCGCGAACCGCTCGCGGGCGGCCGAGGTCGCTCGCGGCCTCGGTGTCGCCCCGACCTTCACGTACGGAACGGCGCTGTACGGCTTCGCCGGCTCGGTGCCGGAAGGCAGGCTCCGGGCGCTGCAGAGCGACCCCAGGGTGCTGTACCTCGAGCGGGACGGGATCGCGTCCATACCGCGCCCGGGGCCGGATGGGCTCTGTGACAAGAACCCGAGCCATCCGAAGTGCCAGGAGCCTCCGGGTGGAGGCGAGGACCCGGCGCCGCCGTCACAGGAAGTCCCCTGGGGCATCACGCGGGTTGGCGGATCCGCGGATGGGTCGGGCCTGACCGCCTGGATCATCGACACGGGGATCGATCTGGATCATCCGGATCTCAACGTGGACGTGGCCCGGAGCAAGAACTTCGTCTCCGGGAGGGGCAAGAACAGCCCCGACGACGGAAACGGTCACGGCACCCACGTGGCGGGCACCGTAGCAGCCATCGACAACAGCATCGATGTCGTGGGTGTGGCGGCGGGAGCCAGCGTCGTGGCCGTTCGGGTGCTCGGCAACTCCGGATCGGGATCGATCTCCGGCGTGACTGCGGGGGTCGACTACGCGGCGGCCAACTTCGGCGCCGGCGATGTCGCCAACATGAGCCTGACCGGCGCCGGCCACTTCCAGAGTCTGCACGACGCCGTCGCCAACGCGGCCTCGGCCGGCCTCAAGTTCGCGCTGGCGGCGGGAAACGACGGGACGGATGCTGAAACCCGCGAGCCCGCCCACGTGAACCACGCCAACGTTTATACGGTCTCCGCGATCAACAGCAGCGACTGCCTCGCCTCGTGGTCCAACTGGGGGAACCCGCCGGTGGATTACGCCGCGCCCGGCGTTGGCGTGCTCTCCACCAAGAAGGGCGGTGGCACGACCACATACAGCGGCACCTCCATGGCGGCGCCTCATGTGGCGGGCACCGACAGGCAGACTACGAGGCCGGCAGTGCAAGCTGCCGGCCTTTTTTTCATAGGAACGGTCGCCCGGGGGGCATCCGCCCTAGAGCCGCTCCAGCTCCTCCAGCGTTCGCTCCGAACGGACGTTTCCGGTGTTGAGCGTGGTGGCGGGCTCCACGAGCAGGACGTGGACCTCCCGCTCCGCTACCGGCTTGTGCTCGACGCCGCGTGGCACGATCAGGAACTCCCCCTCCTCGAGGCGGACGTCCCGGTCGCGGAACTTGATGAGCAGGCTTCCGCTAACAACCAGAAAGAGCTCGTCCTCCTGCTCGTGGTGGTGCCAGAGGAACTCGCCCTCGAGCTTCGCGAGCTTCACGTGGACGTCGTTGACCTGGCCGACGATCTTGGGGCTCCAGTGTTCATCGAACTGAGCCAGCTTATCGGCTATGTTCACCTTGTCCATGGGCAGGCTCCGTATCGTTTCTCTGACGTGTAGAGGTACTAAGGATGAAGACGAAAGCGGCGAAGAACGGTAACCCCGCCGCTGCCGACGGCCAATCTCCCGCCAAGAACGGCGACCGGTCGGCGATCAGCGGAAACCCTGCCGCTCGGAAGGTCTACGTCACCGGCAGCCGCCCGGACCTGAGGGTCCCGATGCGGGAGATCACGCTGGCCGACCCCAATCCTCCCGTACGCCTGTACGACACGAGCGGTCCCTACACGGATCCTGACGTGACGATCGACCTCGCGAAGGGGCTCGAGCACCGGCGCCTTCCCTGGATCCTGGAGCGGGTCGACGTGGATGAGCTGCCGGCCCCGACCTCGGAGTACCGCCGCGAGCGCGAGGCGGACCCGGAGCTGGAGGAGCTTCGATTCCCCGGCTCGCTGAAACCCCTGCGGGCGAAGCCCGGACGTCGCGTGACCCAGATGCACTACGCCAGGCGGGGCGAGGTCACGCCGGAGATGGAGTTCATCGCGCTTCGTGAAGGCGTTCCGGCCGAATTCGTCCGCGCCGAGGTGGCGCGCGGGCGCGCGATCATCCCTTCCAACATCAACCATCCCGAGTCGGAGCCGATGATTATCGGCAGCCGGTTTCTCGTGAAGATCAACGCCAACATCGGGAACTCGGCCGTCACCTCCTCGATCGAGGAGGAGGTGGAAAAGATGCGCTGGGCCACGCACTGGGGCGCCGACACGGTGATGGACCTCTCGACGGGCGACAACATCCACGAGACCCGGGAGTGGATCCTCCGCAACTCGGCGGTCCCGATCGGCACGGTGCCGATCTACCAGGCACTCGAGAAGGTGAACGGCAAGCCCGAGGAGCTGACCTGGGAGGTCTTCCGCGACACGCTGATCGAGCAGGCCGAGCAGGGAGTGGACTACTTCACGATCCACGCGGGCGTGCGGCTCCCATACATCCGGCTCACCGCGGAGCGCGTCACCGGCATCGTCTCCCGCGGCGGCTCGATCATGGCCAAGTGGTGCCTGGCCCACCACGAAGAGAGCTTCCTCTACACGCGCTTCGCGGAGATCTGCGAGATCATGGCCGCGTACGACGTGGCGTTCTCGCTCGGCGACGGGCTGAGGCCCGGCTCGATCGCCGACGCCAACGACGAGGCCCAGTTCGCCGAGCTCGACACGCTGGGCGAGCTCACGGAGATCGCCTGGGAGCACGACTGCCAGGTGATGATCGAGGGCCCCGGCCATATCCCGATGCAGATGATCAAGGAGAACGTGGAGCGGGAGATGGAGGTCTGCGGGGAGGCGCCGTTCTACACCCTCGGCCCGCTCACCACCGATGTGGCTCCCGGCTACGACCACATCACCTCGGCGATCGGCGCGGCGATGATCGGCTGGTGGGGGACGGCGATGCTCTGCTATGTGACGCCCAAGGAGCACCTGGGCCTCCCGAACCGGGAGGACGTGAAGGAGGGCGTGATCGCCTACAAGATCGCCGCCCACGCCGCGGATCTCGCGAAGGGCCACCCGCGCGCCCAGGAGTGGGACGACGCGATCTCCAAGGCCCGCTTCGAGTTTCGCTGGGAGGACCAGTTCAACCTCTCGCTCGATCCCGAGACGGCGCGCGAGTTCCACGACGAGACGCTGCCCGCCCCGGCGGCCAAGCTCGCCCACTTCTGCTCGATGTGCGGTCCCCATTTCTGCTCGATGAAGATCACGCAGGAGATCCGCGACTTCGCCGAGAAGGAGGGTCTGGCCGAAGAGGAGGCGATCGAGGTCGGCCTCGAGGAGAAGGCGCGCGAGTTCAAGGAAAAGGGCTCGGAGATCTACGTCCCGAGCTGAGGACAGGGGACACGACGGAACGGCCGGTGCCGCCGGCCTCTTCGAGAGAAACCCGATACGAGAGCCTCTTAGCTGAAGACTCCTATCCACTCCGTGGTTGCCCTGCTTGGTCTGGCCTGCTCGGGCCAGGCCCAAGGCTTCTCCTACGAGGAAACCTTCGAGGAAGTCGTGACGGCAATCCAGGAGGGGTTCTACGACTCCACCTTCGGCGGCCTGGACTGGGAGGCCCTGAGCGAGCGCTACCGGCCGCGGATCCTGGAGGCCTCGAGCGACTCGGTCTTCTACGTCCGGCTGAACGAGTTGCTGTTCAGTCTCGGCGTCTCCCACATCGGCGTGATCCCGCCCGATCACCCGGAGTGGATCGGGGCGCCGGCGGCCTTCGCGGATGGCGGAGTCGGCGCGGACGTTAGGATCCTGGACAGCCAGATCGTCATCACTTCGGTAACGCCCGGCTCAGCAGCTGATCGGGCCGGACTTCGGCCGGGCATGGTCGTCGCAGCCATCGACGGCATGCCGCTCAGTGAGATGGCCGAAGCGGCACTCGCCCCGCCGAGGCCGTCGATCGACGCGCGACTGATCGTCAACGAGCATGTCCAGGGCAAGCTGTACGGCCCCGCGGGCGAGCCGGTCCGCCTCGAGGTCCTCTCATCAGCAGCCGCTGCCGGCGGAACCCGAGACGTCGAGCTGATCCGCGAGCCACGGCCCGGCCGGACCGAGTTCATGGAGGGCATCCCGCCGGTCTTCCTCGAGTTCGAGTCGCGCTGGATCGATGAGCGGATCGGCTACATCCGCTTCAACGCCTTCCACCCCGAAATCCTCGACCGAATCCTCGCCGCAGTGGACGAAATGTACGAGGCGGACGGCATCATCTTCGACCTGCGAGGCAATCCCGGCGGAGACTTCCAAGTGAGGCGGGCGCTCGTCGAGAAGCTGGTGCCCGAGCCCGTCCTCTTCTGGTCGTACCGCGGGCGTGATGGAACTCGGCGCGTGAGCGTGGATCCGGACGTCCGCCCCTACCGGGGCCGCGTCGCCGTCGTGGTGGATCGGACCAGCGCATCCTCGAGCGAGGAGTTCTCGGGCGGCCTTCAGGCGATCGGGCGCGCCACGGTCGTGGGCGAGCGGACGCCGGGGCTGGTCCTCACGGCGCGTGTCGTCCAGCTCGAGAACGGAGCGACGCTGGTTTATCCCTTCGCCGAGACGCGTGTGGCGGACGGGACGGTGCTGGAGGGACGCGGCGTGCTTCCCGACATTCCGGTGGTGCTTGACGCGGTCTCCCTGTCGGAGGGACGGGATCTCCAGCTGGAGGCCGCCGTGGAGTACGTGCGCGGCAAGGCGGGACAGTAGGAGCCCTGCAATAAGGGCTCGCGGCGGGGCGCGTGGCGGCCCGGATAGGCCGGAGGTGGACCCAAAGGGCTCCATCCGGAACCGCCCGCTGTCGAGATCGAGATCGCCGTGCAACATTCCCGGCCAAACAGCGCATGGCCTTAGGGCGTCCCGCCGCTCAATGCGAGACGCCGTACGGCGGACCCGAGACGTTGTCGATCCGCCAGATCTCACCGGGAAGCGTGACTACATAGGCCGTGTTTCCGATGAACTCGAGCGAGGTCGGCCGGTCCAATTCGTTCAAGACCTCGGAAAAGGTGCCGTCCCCCTCGACCCTCACGAGGGAGCCGGTGCTCGGCGATGCCGGAGCCCCTGGGTCCCCACCACCGAAGACGCCCTGCGCGATGGCGAAGAGCGTCCCGCCGCGACCGCGTTCGACATCGACGAGCAGCGGAGCGCCGGCGGCCACCTGCTTGACTCCGGATGATCCCGGGCCGAACGCTACGACCTTGCCGTCCGCCGGAAGGTGGGGGACGGGTCCGGCTTCGGCCATGTAGATCGTGTTTCCCTTCACCTCGAGCCCCGTGGGAACGGTGTTGCCGAACGCCTTGAACACGCTGATCTCTCCATCGCGGGACACGTGCAGCACACGGTTGAGATGCCCATCGGTCACCAGCAACCCGCCGCGGTAGACTTCGAGCGCGTAGAGGACACCGGTCCCGACGAAGTAGTCGAAGCCGCTGGGCGGATTGGCCAGGTTGTAGGCGCCGATGTCCGCGATGAGGGTGAAGCTGCTCGGACCGTCCACCCGGTAGATGCCGTTGATCTCGCCGGTCGGAAACAGCGGATCACTGACCAGGGTGACCAGCGCGTAGGCCGTGCCGCCGATGAAGGCGACGTCGACCACCCCGCCGATGCCGATGATCGAGGGCGGCAGACCGCTGGCATACGTCGTGACATCGCCGGTTCTCGGGTCGACGCGCGAGATCCGGCCAACCGCTCCTTCGCTGACGAACAGGGCCCGACCGGGGCCGATGGCGCTGCCGGAAGCGCCCTGAAGACCTGTCACCAGCTGCAGGGAGGTTGGCTCGAGCGGCGTCACGTCTGCGTTCAGGCCCAGTGTCGTCGTCGGGTTTTCCTCCGGCCCGAGTGGCATTCGCCCGGCCTCGGAGCAGGCGGCTGTTGCCAGCCCGAGGGAGACTAGGCAAACCGTCGCAGATCGTGTAGGAAGACTACGTAGCATGGTACACCTCCGAATTGGATGACCGAGGCTGCGGGACTCGGCAACGTCCGGCTGAAGCCTAGTTCTCTCTTCAGGGAAGCGCAGCGAGGCAGCGAGCTGGCTCAGTGGGCATTTCTGGACACGCATGGCAGGACGCTTCACTGGCGCGTCACCCTGAACGTCCCCGTGAACTCGCCCCGCTGCTCCTCGGTGGTTCCGGCAAGCACGGAGCCGTCAACCTCGCCGGCGCTGATCCGTCGGTGCTGGTATCCCGTCGACGGCCGCGTCCAGCCGGCGACGAATAGGGATACCGTGTTCCCCGAGACTCGCCCCACCACGCTGTACGTCGCGTCGTCGAGGATCTCCATCCCGCTCACCTCGTCTCCATCCTGCTCGAGTTCGAACCTGATGGACCCGCTGCCGCTTCCTCCGCCGACATTGTCGGTTCCCTCCCACTCTCCATCCCATGTCCCGGTCACGTCGACCTCGGCGGGAGGAAGCGCTGCGCAGGAGATGTCGAAGGCGACGTCGGCTGTCGCTCCCGCCGCTACGGTGGTCTGCTTGGTCGCGCTTCCAGCTACGGAGCAGTTCTCGGCGACATCCTCCAGGTCGACGAAGTGGTCGCCGGCGGAGAGATCGTTGAACGTCGCGACGTCGTTCCATTCGATGAGTTGCACGTCGTCGCCTATCGAAACGAGATAGGCGCTCAGATCGAAGTCGTCGCCGGTGGTGGTGACGGCGACGCGGACGCTTCCGAGGGCCGGCGGCGGGGCCGGGGGGGCGGGCGGAGGCGGGCCGGTGTTCGAATCACCGCTGCACGCGGGAAGCGCGACGAGTGATACGAACGCCAGCGTGGGCAGCGGGCGAATGGTACGCATCTCACCCTCCTTTCGGTACTCGGGTCTTCTGTCGACGAGCGCGTCCTCCGGCGCGTGCAAGCGGCGTCGAGATCGCCAGGAGCTCACGCCGCCTGCGCCTGGCCTGGCGCATAGCGTATACGAGAAAAGCCTCCAGATTGGCCCATCCGAGAGGCCGGAAGAGCAGATTCTCGGGGGCGGCGACTTACTGCCCCGCGTATTCGGCAGTTGACCCGGAACGCGGGCCGTCCCCAAGCTTAGGAGCGCTGCAAGCCGAGATCGGCCATGCTCGCGCTCCTGTCGTACGAGGTGATCCGTCGTGAGCGACCCGTCGAAGAGCTCTGTGACGAGCCTCCTCGAAGAGGCTCGGGCTGGCCGCTCGTCCGCGCTGGACGAGCTCTTCCCGCTCGTGTACGAAGAGCTGAGGGCGAGGGCGCAGGCGCAGCGCCGTGGCTGGAAGGGCGACGAGACGCTGAACACCACCGCGCTGATCCATGAAACCTACCTGAAGCTCGCCGGCGCCGAGAAGCCCCGTTGGCAGACCAGGGCCCACTTCCTCGCCGTGGGTTCCCGTGCCATGCGACCGATCCTCGTGGATTACGCGCG
>JARRMU010000130.1:0-6298 GCA_037385645.1 Gemmatimonadales bacterium | reverse complement strand
CCCCCGACCCCATCTCTCTTCCATCGCTACATCACCATCCCGCCGTCGACGACGATAACCTGGCCGGTCACGTAAGAGGCGAGCGGGCCGACCAGGAAACGGACGACACCCGCCACGTCGGCCGGTGTTCCCATGCGGCCGAGCGGTATGTTCTTCGCGATGGCTTCCTTCGTCTCCTCGGCCAGGGCGTCGGTCATCTCCGTCTGTATGAAGCCGGGAGCCACAGCGTTCGCGAGCACGTTGCGGCTCGCGAGTTCCTGGGCCACGGACTTCGTAAAGCCGATAAGTCCAGCTTTGGACGCCGCATAGTTGGCCTGACCGCGATTACCCGTCAAGCCCACGACGCTGGCGATGTTGACGATCCGTCCCTCTCTGCGCTTCATCATGCCACGTGCGACTCGCCGTGTCAGGTAAAACGCCCCGCTGAGGTTCACGTCGAGCACGCGCTCCCAGTCCTCATCCCCGATTCTCAACAGGAGGTTGTCTCGTGTGATCCCGGCGTTGTTCACCAGGATGTCCGGCGGCCCCAACCTCGCTTCCACCTCGCCGAGCAGACCTTCGCACGCACCGGGATCGCTCACGTTACAGGCGAAGCCCAGCTCCGGACCGCCTATCTTGGCGGAAGCCTTCGCGGCCTCGCCCTCGTCCAGGTCGACGACAGCTACCTGAGCCCCACCTTCAGTCAGCTCGGCGGCGATCGCGAGACCGATGCCGCGTGCCGCTCCCGTCACGATGGCGATGCGTCCGTCGAGTTCTGGCATGCGTCGTTCTCCTTTACCTGGACCTACTCGGCCGCCAGCGCGCGGAGCGACTCCAGGTCGCCCACGGCCCGTCCCTGCAACCCTCTGTCGATCCGGCGCAGCAGGCCCGTCAGCACCGAGCCAGGGCCGATCTCGATAAAGCTCGAGATGCCCAGTCGGCCAATTCGCAAGATCCCCTCCGACCAGCGGACGGCTCCCGTCAGCTGGGACACCAGTAGCTCACGTGCACGGGCGCTCGTTTCCACAGGCTCCGCCGACACGTTGGCCACCACCGGAAAGACAGGATCGGCGATCTCGGTATCGGCGAGCATCTCCTCAAGCTCCTGCCTGGCGCCCTCCATAAGAGGGGAGTGGAACGCGCCGCTGACGTTGAGCGGAATGACGCGCCGGGCGCCCGCTTCGCGCAGTGCTTCAGCGACGCCCTCCACGGCCTCGATTTCTCCGCTGATGACTACCTGGCCGGGGGCGTTGTAGTTCGCCGGAACCACGATGCCCGGGGCCTCTCGGCATACCTCGGCCACGCGGTCCGCTTCCAGCCCTATCACGGCTGACATCGTGCCCGGCCGCTCGCTCCCTGCCTCGGCCATCAGCTCCCCACGTCGACGGACGAGGCGCAGTGCCGCGTCGAACGAGATGGCGTCGGCGATGAGATAAGCCGAGAACTCTCCCAGCGAGTGTCCGGCCGCCACCGCCGCCCCCTGCCGCACCCTCTCCGGCAGCGCGCGCCAAATCGCGTAGCTGTGCACGAGGATGGCAGGCTGCGCGTTCTCCGTGCGCCTGAGCCGATCCTCCGGGCCCTCCCGACAGATCTCGCTCAGGGGCAGGCCCAGCAGCTCATCGGCTCGCTCGTAGATCTGCCGCACGACGGGTAGGCTTTCGGCGAGATCCGATCCCATGCCCACGTGCTGCGATCCCTGTCCGGGGAGCAGAAAAGCGTTCCGGCCCCTCATGCGCTCAACCGGCTTCGGGGCCGTGGAGCGCGGCTGCCATGTCACGAACCATGCCGGATTCGACACTCTGGACGGCCACTCGAATGGCGTTCTTGATGGCCCTCGGCGGCGAGCCTCCGTGACAGATGATCGAAACGCCCTGCACCCCGAGGAGCGGTGCCCCTCCGTACTCCGCGTAGTCCAGCACGTGTACGATCTGGCCCACCCGTCCTCCCCGACGAAAGCGCCGGGTCGGTCGCTGCAGCAACCCCACCACGAAGGTAGCGATGGATTCGTAGAACTTGAGGAGCACGTTCCCAGCGAAGCCGTCGCTCACCAGCACGTCGCAGACTCCCTCGATGATACGGTGACCCTCCACGTTCCCCACGAACTCGATCGCGGGATCCCCCTCCAGCAGCGCGTACGCTTCAGCGACGGCATCGCCCCCCTTCTCCGCCTCCTCCCCCACGTTGAGCAGGCCGACTCGCGGGCGCTCGAGCCCTCTGAGGTCACGAACATAGACGGATCCAAGCCGAGCGAACTGATGGAGATGGTGACCCTTGGTGTCCACGTTGGCGCCGACATCGAGAACCAGCGTCGGGCCGGTAGTCGTGGGGAACATCGCCCCCACCGCGGGCCGACCGACCCCTGGCAGCGCCCCCAACTCGAGCACGGAGGCGGCCATCACGGCGCCCGTGGACCCCGCAGATATGAACGCGTCGGCCATGCCGGAGCGCACCAGCTGAAGACCGACGACGATCGAGCTGTCCCGCTTGCGCCGGACGGCAAGCGCTGGCGCCTCCTCCATGTGGATCGATTCGGTGGCTGCGACGATCTCGATCCGCGGTCGCGCAGCGGATGGAAGAACGGCCTCTATCCGGTCCGGCTCGCCCACGAGCGCGATTCCGATGCGCTCGGGAAGCTCTGAGAGCGCCGCGAGGACACCCGCCACGGGTACCTCGGGTGCTCGGTCCCCTCCCATCGCGTCGACGGCGATGGTGAGAGACGCGCCGGAGTCGGTTCCTGCCGCCAAGGAGGCAGCGTGATCGCGATTCGCGGATTCCCCCGACCGGTCGTCAGAACTCTTCGACGGCGACGACTTCTCGATCGTCGTAGTATCCACAGCTCGGGCAGACGCGATGTGGCCGCCGAGGGTCCCCGCACCGGGGACATTCCTGGATGGCGGTGGCGTCGGCCTTGTTGTGCGTGCGGCGCTTGCGCTTCCTCTGCTTGGACGTACGTCTCTTGGGTACGGCCATCCTTTATCCTCCTGAAAACGATTCTCGAGTTGTCGGGTGAAATGCCGTCAGCCGGCCTGAATCGACAGTCAGCGGCTCAGACGCGCAACTTTCGGAGCGTCTCCCATCTGGGGTCCGGTTCCGACGCGCTGCACTCGCAGGTCGCCTCGTTCAGGTCGACGCCGCAGCTGGGGCAAAGCCCCCGACAGTCGGGCCGGCACTCCGGAAACTCGGGCATGGCAAGCAAGAGCTCTTCCCGCACGATCGGTCCGATGTCCACTACATCGGCCTCCGGCCGAAGCGCAAAGATCCCCTCGTCCTCCGCACCGGGCTCCAAATCCGGCTCCAGCCTGAACTCGAGCGGAACGACGAAGCTCTCCCCGTGCTCGGCTAGGCAGCGCCTGCATGTGAGGCGGACGCGTGCTTCGAGCTCGCCGCGCACCTGTATCCCCCCGCTCGCGCTGGATTGCGCCACGAAAGAGACTGTAGGCGGCTCGACGAAGTCCAGCTCGCCGCCCCAGAGGGCGGTAGCCGCCGGCAGGCGCTCCGACCGTTCAATCGCGGCTTCCGCGACTCCACGCAGCTCGATCGTGGGGCTGTCCTGCATCCGCTCGCTCGCCGCGCTCAGGCCAGGTCGACACCCGCAAAGAAAAACGCGACCTCCACCCTGGCGTTGTCGGGTGAGTCGGACGCGTGAATAGCGTTGCGCTCTTTGCTTTCCGCGTACAGGGCGCGGACGGTACCCGGCTCGGCCTCCGCGGGGTCTGTCACGCCGATCACCTCCCTCAGCCGTGTGACGGCGTCTTCCCTCTCCAACACCATCGCCAGCACCGGGCCCGAAGTCATGAACTCTACCAGGGAGGTGAAGAAAGGTTTCCCGCGATGGACGCCGTAGAACGCCTCGGCCCCGGCTCGGCTCAGATGGACCACGCGGGCCGATAGGATCCCGAAGCCATCCGATTCGAGATGGTCGATGATCTTGCCCGCCTTTCCGCTACCGAAGGCGTCTGGCTTAATGATCGCTAGGGTTCGCATATCGCTCATGACCTCGTTCCGCTCGGGTCTGTGGGTGGTTCTGTCGGACACGCGTCCGCAGGACGGACTCGACCAGGCTACCGTGTGCGAAGGTGGCCTCTCAGCAACCGTCTGATGATGTCGCCGCGCGTCAGGAAGCCGACCAACCTGCCTTCCTCGACGACCGGTAGGCGCTCGATCTCCTTGCGAATCATCCGGTCGGCGACGGCCTCGACGGTCTCATCCGCCCGGGCGGAGAAGACGCTCCGCTGCATGACGTCGCGTACGGAACGGGCCCCGGGATCGTCCTCCGCTGCTCCCAGCTCCTCTTTGCCCGATCCGGCACCCTCCTCTCCGCGAATCCGCGGCAGGAACATCTCCATGATGTCCGCATCCGTCACCATGCCGATCACCTCTCCGTCGTCGCCGACGACGGGGATCGCCCGGAGCCTTCGTAGGATGAGGACCTCGGCCACCTCCGCCATCGGCGCATCGGATCGGACGCTGACGCAGTTCCGGGTCATCACGTCGCGGACGAGAATCTCCGCCCCGAGGACCGGCTCGCGGAGGGCGCCCAATTCCATCACCTCTGCGGCCGTGCCGGCAGAGGCGAGTCGCTCCTCCACCTGGCGTCTGCCGAGGGCTCGAGCCAGGGCCGCCATGGTTTGCAGATAGCGGGATCCACCGCTCAGTGGCGAGATCACCAGCACCAGGGTTCGAGCCTCCGGAGCCGTGGCTGGAGTGAAGGGGAGCGCCCCTTCGGCGATTCCCATCATCATCGCCAGGTCGTGCGCGGCCTCGGTTCGGACATGTGCCATGACGGCATGGGAACCGATCGGTATCAGGTCATGGTCGGCGAGCGTTTCCAGCTCCTGGTCCAGTCTGTACCGATCCGCGAGGCCGTCCGCCACCGCAGCCGAGGCGAGCACATCAAGCGCTTGGCTGAGCGTCTCCGCGCGCAGCGGCAGGATGATGCGGCGTTCGCTCAGCAGGTCGCCCAGCGTGCGGGCGTCCGATCCCTCCTGCATCACAGCGCAGCCCGCAGGGCATCGACGATCTCCACGGGTCGCTCGGCGACCGCGATGCCGTTCTCCTCGAACGCCCGAATCTTCTCGGCTGCCGTACCCTCCGACCCGGAGATGATGGCGCCCGCGTGGCCCATGCGACGGCCCGGTGGGGCTGTTTGTCCCGCGATGAAGCCGACGACCGGCTTGCTCATCTCCTCCTTGACGAGTCTGGCCGCGGTTTGTTCGTCCGTGCCGCCGATTTCGCCAATGATCACGACCGCATCGGTTTCGCCGTCGGCCTCGAAGGCCCGGAGACAATCCACGAAGTCGGTTCCGATGATCGGATCTCCGCCGATCCCGATCGAGGTCGACTGTCCGATCCCGGCGCTCGTGAGCTGGAAAATGATCTCGTAGGTCAGCGTGCCCGACCGGCTGACGATGCCGATCCGTCCCGGTAGCACGATCTGCCCGGGCAGGATTCCCACCTTGCACACGCCGGGCACGATCAGGCCGGGGCAGTTGGGTCCGACCAGGCGGGCTCCCCGCTCCTTGACGAAGGGCATCACCCGCATCATCTCGGCGACCGGGATCCCCTCCGTGATGCACACGATCAGCTCGATGCCCCCGTCGGCCGCCTCCAGAATGGCATCCGCCGCGAACCGCGCCGGCACGTAGATGACCGACGCGTTGGCTCCCTGTTCAACCACTGCTTCGGCCACCGTGTTGTACACCGGGACGGTGTCGTCGAACGTCAGGCCGCCCTTCCCCGGCGTCACACCGGCCACAACTCGCGTGCCATACTCGATCATCTGCCGAGTGTGGAAAGAGCCGTCCCTGCCGGTGATGCCCTGCACTACGAGTCGTGTCTGCTCACCTATGAAAATCGCCATGAGTACCCGTGTCGTCAGGCGTCCGTGCCTCGTTCCGTCAGGAAGCGGCCGCTACGGCACGCTGGACAGCTCGATCCATATCCGTGTCGGCCTCGAATCCGGCTCCCTCGAGGATTTTCACCCCTTCCGTCTCGTTCGTGCCCGTGAGCCGAATCGTGATCGGCACGGCCAGGTCGAGCAGGCCCGTTGCTTCCACGATGCCGTTAGCCACGTCGTCGCAGCGCGTGATTCCGCCGAAGATGTTGAAGAGGATAGAGCGGACGCTCGGATCCTCCGTAATGATCTCCAAGGCCGCGACGACCTTCTCGGGGCTGGAGGACCCTCCGATGTCCAGGAAGTTCGCCGGGCTACCGCCGTAGTACTTAACCAGGTCCATCGTCGCCATCGCCAGGCCGGCCCCGTTCACACAGCAGCCGACGTCGCCGTCGAGCTTGATGTAGCTAAGCCCCGCCTCCCTGG
>JARRMU010000129.1:1924-9794 GCA_037385645.1 Gemmatimonadales bacterium | reverse complement strand
CCTCGTCGACGGCGTGCCGCGTGTGACCCGCGCGGATCGCGAGCATGATCGCGCCCACATAGAGGATGAGCACGCCGCCCAAGACGATCGGTCCCGGGATTGGGCCGATCGCCATCCGGTCCAGCACATCGGAGTAGCTGGTGGCCTGTGTCGGATGGATGTTCAGCTTCGCGACCCAGGCGGCCAGAATCGCAAGATAGATCCACAGATAGTTGTATCTCAGCCGGATGCCGATCGCCTCCAGCGCGCCGATCTTGAACGTGGGCCGGTCGAGGTCCTCGGCCACGAACTCCCGCCAGTCGCTGCGTGGGCTCACCAGGCTCCTCCGGATCATCGGAATCCAGAAGTTCTCCTCGATCATCCTGACCCGGGATCTCCACACATCGAAGTAACGGAAGCGACGAGCCTCGAATCCCAGGAAGATCGAAACGAGGATCAGCGCCAGCAGCAGCGTCACGTGCGAGTGATCCTGACTGCTGAAGGCAAGGGAGAGCATGGCGCCGGTGGTGACGATCGCCCAGTTCGTGGTGGGGTCCAGCCGGGCTCTCCAGTGATCGGCACGGCTCAGCTCGCCCCGGTAGAAGTGCACCATCGCGGCGATGTACTCGCTGCGGGTGAGAGGATAGTCCTCAAAGGCAGTCGTCGCGTCCTTCGGGTCGCGCTGAGGGGTAGGCTGCGGCTCTTCCAAAGGCTCCTCGCGGGTGACGCACGGCGCACGCCGGCCGTCTCCTAGTATGGCGATCCGGTCATGTCCTTGACCAGAGTCCGCCGTGATCCCGGAAGGGAAGAAGGTCCGATGCTGGAGACCGAGATCCGATCCATCCTCGAAGGCTGGGAGCCATGCCGACGGGTCGCTCGTCCGCACAGCGTCTCGCGATCTCACTGATCGCGGCGGCTCTTGCCGGGTGCGCTGACGATTCGACGGGACCGGTCGCCTGCACCGAGGAGTTCCGCCATGGGATCACGATCGAGGTCAGGGATGGCGGAACCGGCGAGCCAGCGGCGCTCGGCGCGGAGGGCACCCTAACGGAGGGCGATTACGTCGAAGCGCTGATGGTGTTCGGTGACGACACGATGCTGGGCGCCGGTGAGCGCGCCGGTACCTACGACGTTCTGATCACGAAGCCGGGCTTCGAGGACTGGACGGCGTCCCGGGTGACGGTGACCGCCGACGAATGCCATGTGCAACCCGTGGAGCTGCAGGCGAACCTGGTGCGCGTTCCGACCTAGGGCGCTTGGACGAGCCCATTAGCCAAAGCCGCTGGCGAAGCTAGGGCTGGAGCGTGTCTCCCGTCGCTGCCCCCGCCTCCACCGACGCGTCCTGATCGCCCGACCCCTCGACGACGGCCGGGCTGTCCGCAACGGCGGGCGCTCCCCCCGCTGCTCCTTCGGTTGTCGTGTCCCGCAGTATGGTCGAAGGTTGTCCCGCAGCCGGAGTCCGCGTCGCTTTTCGGACGCCGCGGAACGCCGGGTCGTCGATGAACGGCTCGTAGCCGCTGACGCCGAGGGTGATCGTGTCGCCGACATCCACTAGGAGGTCGATTTCCGCCACACGCTCGGCCGCTCCCTGCAAGGCGTCTACGGTCAGCAAGAGTCGACCTTCCTCCTGTCGCTTGCCCAGCACCGGTCCTTCCAGGGCCTCTCCTCCTCCACCCAGTCCGGCCGGCAGATAGGAGCCGAGGTAGCGGGGCACCAGCAGCGTGCCTGCCACGCCGACGGCGACGCCGATGAGAAAGGCGATGAATGCCGCGCCGCCCTTTGCCTTCTTCGGGCGCTCTCCGATGTCGAGGTCGATATCGTCCATGCTCTAGCCTTCGGTAGCTTTCTGGGTGAGGAAAGGCGCTATCCCTTCACCTTCCTACTCCACTTATACGGTTGCTGACGGCTCGAGATTCAAGGTGTGTCCCCCTCGGCCCGATCGATCGTCCCGACGGCGGTCCGGGGACCACGAAATGTAGCCAGAACCGCCTCTGTTTGACACATTCATCGACCGACTCACGTTAAGTTCGTGGGGCCGAACGAAGCCCCCGTGCATCTGGTTTCAACCCACCATTCGGAGTCTCGAGACATGAAGCACACAACCACCTGTTATGGACGCGGCCTGCTCGCGCTCAGCGTGCTCACGCTGGCGGCGAGCGGCGTCGCCTCGGGGCAGGTCCAACCCGTGACCTACCTGGACGATCTGCCGCCGCTCGTGGACCGCGAGGTCTTCTTCGGCAATCCCGAGCTTGCTTTCGGCGGGCTGTCGCCGGACGGCAAGTACGTGTCAATCGTCAAGCCGCTGGACGGCATTCTCAATGTTTGGGTCCGTCGGGCCGATCAAACCTGGGATGAGGCGTGGCCGGTCACGAACGAGAGGGACCGCCCCGTCTTCCAGTACTTCTGGAGCCAGGACGGGAAGTACATCCTCTATGCGCAGGACGACGGCGGCGACGAGAACTTCCGCGTCTATGCCGTGGATCCGGCAGCCAAGCCTGCCCCAGGCGAGAAGGTGCCGCCGGTGCGCGATCTCACACCGTACGACGAGATGCAGGCGCGGATCATCGTCGTGCCCGAGAAGTCGCCCGGGCACATCCTGGTCGGCATGAACGACCGGAACCCGCAGCTACACGACGTCTACCGTCTGAACATCGAGACGGGCGAGCGGGAGCTGGTGTTCCAGAACGACGTCAACGTGGCCGGCTGGATGGCGGACCTCGAGGGTAACCTGCGGCTGGGCTTCCGGGTGACCGAGGACGGCGGCAGCGAGCTCCTGCGCGTCGACGGCGCCGAGCTCACGCCGATCTACACTTGCACGGTCGACGAGACCTGCGACCCGATCCAGTTCCACAAGGACGGCAAACACGTTTATATGGCCACCAACCACGGGGACCGTGACCTGGCCGAGCTCGTGCTGCTTGATCCTCAAACGGGCGAGACCGAGCTGGTGGAGCGGGATCCCGAGGGAGAAGTGGACTTCACGAACGCGATCTTCTCGCGGGCCACCGATGAGCTGATCGCGACGAGCTACAACGGCGCCAGGCTGCGGATCTATCCGAAGGATCCGACGTTCGAGAAGGACCTCGCCAACATACGTAAAGCCCTGCCGCGTGGAGATCTCCTCTTCCGTCAGCCGACCAAGGACGACCGTCTGTGGATCGTGAAGCCGATTCTGGATACCGACAACGGTCCCAACTATCTGTACGATCGGGCGACGGGGGAGGTGGAACTCCTTTACCGACCTTACCCGAATATACCGATCGACGAGATGGCCGAGATGGAGCCCGTCACCTACACGGCGCGGGATGGGGTGGAGGTTCCTGCCTATCTCACGCTACCCAAGGGCGTCGAGCCCAGGAACCTCGCGGTCGTGATCATGCCGCACGGAGGACCCTGGGCACGTGACACGTGGGGCTGGAATCCGCTAACGCAGCTTCTGGCGAACCGCGGGTACGCCGTGCTTCAGCCCAACTTCCGCGGCTCGACCGGCTACGGGAAACGCTTCCTCGAGCTCGGGAACGACGAGTGGGGCACCGGCTCGATGCAGCATGACATCACGGACGGTGCCAACTGGTTGGTCGAGGAGGGAATCGCGGATCCGGACCGGATCGCCATCATGGGCGGATCGTACGGCGGCTACGCGACGCTGGCTGGGGTGACGTTCACGCCGGACCTGTACGCCGCCGGCGTTTCGATCGTCGGTCCCTCGAGCATCATCACCCTGCTGAACTCGATTCCGCCCTACTGGGTCCCGATCAAGAAGATATTTTACGCCCGCGTGGGCGACCCCGAGGATCCGGCGGACCTGGAGAGGCTTCGGGCCCAGTCTCCGCTCTATTCGGCCGAGGACATCACGACGCCGCTCATGGTCATCCAGGGGGCCAACGACCCCCGCGTGAAGCAGGCCGAGTCCGACCAGATCGTGATCGCGCTACGTGACCTCCAGCGGACGGTCGAGTACCTCGTGGCACCGGATGAGGGACACGGCTTTGCCAACGAGATCAACAACCTCGCAAGCTACGCCGCGATCGAGCGCTTCCTGGCCCAGAACGTGGGCGGGCGCTACCAGAGCGAGATGCGTCCCGAGATCGCAGACCGGCTGGACGAGATCACCGTCGACATCGAGACGGTCGAGATCGGCATGCGCGAGTAAGCGCGACGGTAGCGTTCCGAGCCCAGGCCGAGGCATCGGACCTTGTGGGCTCGGCTACATTGGCTGTGCCGGTGGGCGGTCCGAACGGGCCGCCCACTTTTCTTTGTCCTCGACGTGCGATACTACTCTTGCGCGGTGAAGGCTTCGCTCGCTCCGGCCGGCGACGGCTCGCCTCTCTCGGGGACTGCCGTCGGACTGCTTCCTGCGTCGCGCAAGGGGCGGATGGGGCGACAATGAAACGAGCGTGAACCCGGAGGATAGATGACGCGCAGACGTGTGCTAATCATGGGCGCCGCAGGGCGAGACTTCCACAACTTTAACGTCCTGTTTCGGGACGATCCCGCGTGTGAGGTCGTGGCCTTCACTGCCGCTCAGATTCCGGACATCGAGGATCGCACCTACCCGGCTTCCCTGGCCGGCGCTCTCTATCCCGACGGGATCCCGATCGAGCCGGAGGAGGAGCTCGAGACCATCGTGCGTGACCGGGCCGTGGACGAGGTCTGGTTCTGTTACTCGGACGTATCCCACGAGTACGTGATGCACCGGGCGAGCCGCATCATCGGCTGGGGCCCGAGCTTCGGGGTCTGTTCCGCTACGCGCACCATGTTGCCCTCCACCAAGCCCGTGATTGCGGTGACCGCGGTGCGTACCGGGGCGGGGAAGTCCCAAACAACGCGGTTTCTCGCGCGGATTCTCAAGGATCTCGGGAAGAAGGTCGTGGCCGTTCGCCACCCGATGCCGTATGGGGATTTGGCGGCGCAAGCCTGTCAGCGTTTCGCTACCTACGAGGATCTGGATCGGCACGAGTGCACGATCGAGGAGAGGGAAGAGTACCAGCCGCATATCGACAACGGCTTCGTCGTCTACGCCGGCATCGACTACGAGCGGATCCTGCGCGAAGCGGAGAAGGAGGCGGAAGTCATCCTCTGGGATGGTGGGAACAACGACGCGCCGTTCTATCAGCCGAACCTGTGGTTGGTCGTGGCCGATCCGCACCGCGCGGGGCACGAAATCGGCTACTACCCGGGCGAAACGAACTTCCTGATGGCAGACCTCATCATCGTCAACAAGGTGCAAACAGCCGACGCGGACGATGTGGAACGCGTGATCGAGAACGCGCGGCTCTTCAATCCGTCGGCTCGGGCGGTGATGTGCAGTTCGGAGATTCGGGTGGAAGGCGCCGAGCGCATCACGGGAGCCCGGGCTCTCGTGGTCGAGGATGGGCCGACCCTCACGCACGGCGGCATGAGTCGGGGAGCGGGCTGGTACGCGGCAGAGCGTGCGGGCGCGAGCGAGATCGTGGACCCTCGTCCCTACGCGGTCGGCACGATCGCCGAGACCTACGAGGCCTACCCGAACGCGGCCGGCATACTGCCGGCGATGGGGTACGGCGACGAGCAGATCCGGGAGCTCGAGGCCACGATCGAGGCCTCGCCGGCCGACGTCGTCGTGGAAGGAACACCGATAGACCTGGCGCGCATTCTCACCACCAGCAAGCCGATCGTGAAAGTGCGATATGAGCTCGAAGAGCTCGAGCCCGGCCTGATCAGGGCAGAGGTCGAGCGCATCCTCGCCGACTGAATGCGTCGGTTTGAGAACGCTACGTTTGAGCGGCGATCACGGCCTTCGGCACACGCAGCGACGCGACGTCCTCGAGAGCGCTGCCCGTTTCGTCCAATCCGTAACGCCGGCCGATGATGCTGGCGAAGTCCAAGCGATCTCGGTGCTTGGCCAGCATGCGCAGCGCGCGGATCACGTGCCGGAACTCCGTTCCCCATTGACCTCGGACGACCGCATGCTTGCGGTTGATCGCGATATGAGGGTTCAGATCGATCTCGCCGGCGTCCGTATAGTGGCCGGCGATTACGTACGTTCCGCCGTCGCGCAGCAGGTCGAATCCCTCGTTGACGGCGGCGGGGTTGCCGCTGGCTTCGATGACCGTGTCGGCTCCCCGGCCGCCCGTGAGCTCCAGGATCTTCTCTCGGCGTTCAGCGCGCGTGAGGGTCTCGAGGGACAGCGTCAGGTCGGCACCGAGGTTCGCGGCGAGAGCGAGGCGGTCGGAGGGTGCGCCGATGACGATCGTGAGCGCGGCTCCCCGCAGCGCCGCGAAAGCCGCCGCTGATAGCCCGACCGGGCCCGAGCCCTGGATCAGGACGGTATCCGCCATCTGGAGGCCGGAGCGCTCCACGGCGGCGAAGCCTGTGAACAGGCCGCACCCGCCTCCGATCACGTCATCGGCCGAGAGTGCCTCGGGAAGCTTGAGCAGCCTCACGCCCGGCTTCAGGTAGATGCGCTCGGCCCATCCGCCGAGGGGCCCCTCGAGGGCCGAGTACGTGATGCCGTAGACGCGCCGGTTCGGGCACCGGTTGGGTTGGCCAGCCACGAGGCAATGCCAGCAGGCTCCACACACCTCGTGCACATCGTAGAAGGTGACCACGTCTCCCCGCGTGACCGGGGCTCCCGTCGCGTCGGTATCGACGCCGACAGCCTCAAGGACCCGGCCGACGCTCACGTGTCCCGGAACGATCGGGTAGGGCACGCCAGCGAGCTGGCCATGGTGCAGGTGTACGTCGGTGCCGCAGACCTCGCTCGCTACCGTCTCGAGGAGGATTCCACCCTCTTCCAGGGACGGGTCATCGAGCGACCACACCTCCATGGGTGCCTGCGGCCCGGTCATCACCGCCGCGCGGATTGCCATATTCCGGCTCTTGGCTCTTTGCTGATTCTGTGGGTGGCTGCCGGTTCGTCCGGCGGGAGCTGACGCTCAGGTGAGATCAGCCGCCTGCGGTGAGCCTAGTCACGCCCCGGGGGGTCGCGCCAGGCTCCTCGCTCGGCAGCTGGGTTCGGTGGTTCCGAATTCCGTCTGCGATCTAGCGGGGGAATCCGGAGACACTCCCCGGAGACGGACCTCGCCAGCCGAACGCCTGCTTGCGGTCGGAGCGAATGATCACCCCTCCCGTCCTCGTCTGGCGTGTGCTCTGCTTGACGGTGCGCGGAGCGCTCCGATCGCCGGGGCGCCGCTCTATGATCGAATCGGATTGAGTTCTCTTCTTAGACATTTGACTTTCCCTTTCCTCCCGTCAGTCCACAATCCATCTATGCGTTCACGTTGTGAGTTCGGGCCATGTGTGTTCAGGTCACGGAGAAGTCGATCGCCTGTGAGAGCCACACGGCGGTCTTCTTGTCCCGGTTCAAGGCGGGCTTCCACTGCATCTTCGACGCCACCTTCTGGGCGGCCTCGTCCAATTGGTTGAAACCGCTCGACTCGGCCACGACCGTGCGCAGCACCTGGCCGTCCTCGTCGATATAGATCCACAGCACGACCGCACCGCCTACGCCCGCTGACTTCAACTGCGACGGATAGACCCGCTTCAGGAAGTGCAGCACCTCATCCTTGTTCTTGAGGACGGGAGCGACCGTGTACGGGATGAAAGACGGACGCTCGTCAGGGCTCGCCGTGTTCGGCGGCGGTGGCAGGTTCTCGACCGGGTTCGACTCGAACGTGGTTGCCGCGATCGTCACGTCCTCATCGACGTCGATCGTCGCAACTCTGGGCGTAGCCGGTCGCGAGACCTCTTCCGGCGGAGGCGGGATCCGCACTTCGGGCGGCAGCTCGATCGTCTCGAGTGCCACCGCCGCGGCACTCAGATCGTCCACCTGCATTCTCGGGAAGAGCTCGAAAACGGCAAGATGCACCATCACGGCCGCCATGAGGCCGAGAGCCACGCGCCTCTGCCC
>JARRMU010000129.1:0-1876 GCA_037385645.1 Gemmatimonadales bacterium | reverse complement strand
CGCTCGTTGGCGACCGCGTGGAGGTGCTCTCCATCGTCCGGTCCCTGAGCAAAAGTAAGTGGGACCCCCGGGAGGACCCGGTCACGCTCCTCAGTGTTCTTCACCGCCCCGCCTCCACCCATAGAGAAGGCTCCCTGTCCCCCTGCAACCCGAAGGCCCCGACCTCTCGTCAACATTCCCATCGCCCCTCACCTTTTATGTGCGCGTCAAAGGCGCCGTGTATTCTGTTTTCACTCTGTCTCGGAGCTCTATTCTCCGAGTGGAACTTGGAAGCCCCTCTCGCGTTCTAACGGGGCACCCACGCTCCATACGTAAGCCAAGTTCATCTTGTGTCGTCACTTGCGGATCTCCGCGAAATCACTTGGGGATCACGGCAAAGCGAATAACGCCGTAGGCCCTTATAGAATAAGTAGATGATACGCTTCTACACGCTGGGCTCCCTGGACCTTCAGGCGTCCGATGGACGCCAACTGAAGTCGGTTCTGGCCCAGCCCAAGCGCGTCGCGCTGCTCGCATACCTGGCCGCCTGCGGCGGGGGCGACTCACACCGGCGCGACACTCTGCTGGGCCTGTTTTGGCCCGATCTGGACGAGTCGCGGGCCCGACATGCCCTGAATCAGTCCCTGTACGTTCTTCGGCGAGCTGTCGGGCCATCGGTCTTCGTCTCGACCGGAGATGAGGAGCTCGCCCTTTCCGCTGAGGCGATCTGGTGCGACGCGGCTGCCTTCGTGGAGGACGCGGAGGCGGGGCGCGCCCGCGAGGCTCTCGAGGTGTACCGGGGCGACCTGTTGGACGGCTTCTTCATCTCCGACGCCCCCGAGTTCGAGAAGTGGCTCGACGTCGAGCGCCAGCGACTTCGGCGTCTGGCGGCTCGAGCGGCCTGGAGCCTGGCCGAGGAGGATGAGGCGGCCGGAAACGTCGAAGCCGCCGCCGAGCGGGCGAGGCAGGCGGCCGGATACTCGCTGGAGAACGAGTCCGCCGTACGGCGACTGGTCGCGCTGCTGGACCGCGTGGGGGATAGAGCGGCTGCGGTCCGTGCTTACGAAGCCTTCGCACAAAAGCTGCGCGCGGAGCTCGGCGTGGATCCGTCTCCCGAGACACAGGAGCTGGTGGCCACGATCCGCGCACGGGGAGTACCGGCGGAAGCGCCGCCGGCAGCTGAGCCGTCCAGGCGCTCGAGGGCACTGGCGGAGAGACCGGCCGCTGCGCTCAAGAGGCCGGTTGCTGGGCTCGAGGGGCCGGTCCCTGCGCTCGAAGGACCGGTTGCAGGGCTCGAAGGCCCGGCTGCCGTGTCGGCGAGATCGGCTACGTGACATCCGGTGTCGGTGAGATCTGGGAGGCGCTCGACCCGGAGACCGCGGCCGAGCCGCGCCGTTCGACCTCTGCCGATCGCTCGGTGGCCGAGCGCTCCGTGGCGGTTTTGCCCTTCGTCGATCTGAGCGCGGAAGCCGATAGGGAGTACTTCGCCGACGGCATCTCGGAGGAGCTGATCTCCTCGCTCGCACAGGTCGATGGGCTGCGGGTCGCTGCACGCACCTCTTCGTTCAAGTTCAAGGACGCCCCCGAGGACGTGCGCGAGATCGGCGACCTCCTGAACGTGAGTACGGTGCTGGAGGGCAGCGTGCGCATGCGCGACGATCACGTGCGGATCACGGTCCAGCTGGTCGATGTCCGCGACGGATTCCAGATCTGGGGAGAGCGCTACGACCGTCAGATGGCCGATATCTTCGCGGTCCAGGAGGATATCGCCCGCGAGATCGTCGAGCATCTGCGCGCCGAGCTCGTGGGAGGGCCCGGCGAGACGGCTCCACCGCTCGTCCGCAGCCCCACGGACGTGCTCGAGGCCTACCAGCTTTATCTGAAGGGCCGGTATCTG
>JARRMU010000128.1:0-6491 GCA_037385645.1 Gemmatimonadales bacterium | reverse complement strand
GCTCGCGGCTCATGGCGTCATCCGGAACGGTCTGTGATCTATGCGCGCACCGCGGTCCCCCATCGTCTAAAGCTGATTCGACAGCTACAGACGGTCGTCTCTCTCGTCCTGCAGCCCTTTGATGTGTGCGGTGCCATCTTCACGCGATCACCGATTCGTGGGTCCTCCGCCCGGCCAGGCGGGCGTAATCTTTCAAATCTAACCCCTCAGCCCTCCGTTTGGTTTCCGGCGTCGGCCGTTTCCGGCGTCCGACGTTCTCCGGCCGTCGATCGGTTGGACGGGTCGCCGAGCCGACGGCAGCGGTCACACCGGCACGGCCGCAGCGGCCTGCAGAGCCTTGAAGTTCTCGGCCACGCTGCCGGAGCCCCGGAACACCGACGACCCGGCGATCAGGACGTCGGCTCCGGCGGCTACCGCCAGCGGCGCCGTCTCCGTGTCCACGCCGCCATCGATCTGGAACCGGATATCCTCTAGTCCCGACTCCATCGCCCTCCGCCGGATTCGTCCCAGCTTCGGGAGCACCGAGGAGATGAACCGCTGTCCCCCGAAGCCCGGGTTCACGGTCATGACGAGAACAAGGTCGACCAGATGGAGGACTTCCCCGATCGCTTCCGCCGGCGTCGCCGGGTTGATCGCGACCCCGCACCGGCAGCCGAGCTTCCGGATCTCTACCAAGTCTCGGTGCAGGTGGAGGCTCGCCTCCTGATGAATCGTGATGAGATCGGCGCCCGCATCGGCAAAGGACGCCAGAAACCTACCAGGCTCGTGAACCATCAGATGCGCATCAATGAACGCCTCGGTGCACGCCCGGAGGGCTCGCGCCACCGGGAGCCCGGCCGCGAGGTTGGGCACGAAGCGGCCGTCCATCACATCCAGCTGGAACCAGCGTGCACCAGCCTCCTCGGCTTCCCGCACCTGTTCTCCGAGACGGGCGTAGTCGGCGGCCAACACCGACGGGGCGATCACGATCCCTTGGGGCGCGTCCATACGGTCGAGGTCCTTCCGCCACTGGGTTGGTGATGAGGGCAAGCCTGTAACAAGGGGCAAGCTGCCCGACGTCGGACCCACGAATTACTGCCGGACCCCAGGGGCCCGCCAGAGGAGTGCGCTCAGATCAGTCCCAGTTTCCCGCCGACCTTTTTCAGCGCATCCAGCGCGCGGTCCAGGTGCTCTCTCTCGTGGGAGGCCGAGATCTGGCACCGTATCCGAGCCTCCCCCTTGGGCACGACGGGAAAGCCGAAGCCGATCACGAAGACACCCTCCGCGAGGAGCTGATTGCTCAGGGCGATCGCGTCCGCCGTCTCCCCGATGATGACGGGCACGATCGGGGTATCGCCTTCGATCGGCCGGTAGCCGAGCTCCAGCAGCTGCTCCCGGAAGTAGTCGGTGTTGGCCTTCAGCTTCGAGACCAGCTCGGGGTGCCTCTCCAAATGGCTGATAGCGGCGAGGGCGCCGCACGCCGAATGGGGCGGAACGGCGTTCGTGAACAGCTGGGTGCGCGAAACCTGGGTCAGGTAGTCACACAGGTCTCGCGTGCTGGCGGTGAACCCCCCGGCCATGCCGCCCAGCGCCTTTCCGAGAGTCGAGGTCACGATGTCCACCTCGCCGTGCATCCCGAAGTGCTCGGGTGTCCCGCGACCGGTCTTACCCAGCACGCCGGTGGCGTGGGAATCATCTATGACCATGATGGCGTCGAACCGGTCACACAGCTCGCGGATCTCCGGCAAAGGGGCGATCTCCCCCTCCATACTGAACACGCCGTCCGTGATGACGAGTCGATGACGGGCGTCGCGCGAGGCCTCCAGCAGCTCGCGGAGGTGGTCCATGTCCATGTGACGGTAGATCTTGCGCTGCGCCTTGCACAGCCGGATTCCGTCGATGATGGAGGCGTGATTGAGGGCGTCGCTGATCAGAACGTCCTCCTCGCCGAGCACCGGAGCGAACAGCCCCTCGTTGGCGTTCCAGCAGGAGGTGTAGGTGATCGATGCCTCCGTCCCGAGGAAATCGGCGATCCCTTCCTCGAGCTCGCGGTGTATCGTGAACGTTCCGCAAATGAAGCGAACCGAGGAAGTCCCGGCCCCATACCGGTCCACCCCGTCACGAACGGCCTGCATGACCGCCGGTTCATCGCACAGCCCGACGTAGTTGTTCGAGCACAGGTTCACGACCTCGCCGAAGCCCTCCAGCTGGATCACCGCCGACTGCGGGCCCTCTATGTGACGAAGCGTCTTGAGCACACCTTGATCGCGCATCTCGCCCAGCTCACGAGCCAGCCGCTCGCTCAACCCCTGATTCAACGTGGTTCCTCCAATCCGTTCCGAATAAAGCGTCATCGCGCTACGCCATCCCCCTGCCGACCGTCTTCGCTAGTCGTAGTAGTCGCTACCGCGCCGCTCCGTCACCCGGGACGAGTCGACACGGATGCTGGGTCTCGATCCCCAGCGCCCACAGAGCGTGAATCCTGCGAACGAACCCCGCACGAAGACCACGCGGTCGGTCCCCGCTTCCGCGGCGATCTCGTCCGGAGCATTCCTGAGCGCGAAGGGTCGCTGGTTCGCCGCCCACCCGGGACCGAACAGCCAGCAGCCGCCGACACTGCGTACGGTGCCCTCTCCCACGGCGACCATGGGTGAGAAGCGGCCGGAATCGATCGCCGTGATCGTTCCGAGATCGAGCCCGCCACGAGTTCGTACCCGGTATCGTCCGGCACGCTCGAGGCTGAACGGTCGCGCGTGATAGAAGCTCACCCGCTCCCGCGAGCACGTGGCATCGAACACGCTTCGCTCCGCAGAGAGCAAGACCTCCGCCTCCGAGAGCGCGACGACCGCAGTGTCGAGTCGCCCGCAGGTCGTCGGGGAAACCGGGCCGGCGAATTCCAGGGAGAAGCTCTCGCCGACAATCACGGTGTCCGGATACGCCGCCCAGCTGACGATTGCCTCGTCGGGCGTTGGCTCGCCGATTCGCCAGCATCCCGCCGCAAGGGTCGCGATCAGGACGAGTGACGGATCCAGCGCTCCCCGTCTCCTCCGGATTGATTGTGCGATCGCCATCATGCTGGATCATCCCGCTCGAGCGGTGGAAAGGTGCCCGGCCGAAGGGTGGCGGGCAAGGAGTCGGACCGGTCGACCTCGGCTTACCATCGGGCCGAGCGGCTGGCCGGGAAACCTGCCTTTCCGCCGGTGTATCCTCCGGCGTGAAAGAGCGCTACGTACTGCCATCCGAGCGGTGGGACAGGCAGCAGAGAAGGGTGCTCGGATGGTCGCTGTTGGTTTCTGCGGTCCTGCACGCGACCCTGTTCGTAGCCTGGCGTGGCGTGCCCTCCGGGGGGCCGGCCGGCGGCCCGGCAGCGTCTGCTCGGGCGGCACCCACCCTGGCGTACGGAGGCGATGCGCTGCAGGCCATCAGCGTGTCCGCGCCACGCCCGTTCGAGATCCCGGCACCCCCCGAGCCCGCCGAGCTCACTGATGACTTGGCACTGGACGTTCTCGAGGTCGGTGGCCCGGTCTCGGTGACGCTGGGGCTCCCGGGCCCGGTTCGTGGAGAGGCAACCGGCTCGGGATCTTCTCCCGGACCCGGTCTCGGGGGCACCGGCACGCCAACGACCAGTCCGGTTCCGCGCTCCATCGTTCCCGAGTGGGATCCTCCCGGCCAGGTCCGGGGCATGCGGGTGACGGCGCGCGTCTTGGTGAGTGCCGAGGGGCGGCCGCTAGGCGAGGTAGAGCTCGTTCCCCCTACGCCGGATCAGACGTTCAACCGCAGGCTCGTGGAGAAGGTGCTGCAGATGCAGTACATCCCGGGACGCCGAGACGGCGAACCGGTGGAGGCTTGGGCCGAGATCACGTTCGTCTTCTAGCCGGCTCGCCGACTCCTCCCCCCACCCGGCTAGTTGGCGGTCGACGGAGACCACGGCTCGCTCTCGACGGGGGTCAATCGCCCACGACCCTCCCAGAGGATCACGTGGAGCTTGTCATGGGCTGCCGTGACCGAGTGATACTCGGCCAGCGGCCGGTCGTTTGCCGTGAGCCACAGAACACGGATCAGGGCGAGGTGCGTGATGACGACGACGGGGGCTCCGTCTTCGGAGAGCTCCGCCTTCCCGATCTGGTCGATCGCCTCCACGGCCCGCTCCCTAACCTCGTCCAGGCGCTCACGCCCGGGGATTATCAGCTGATCGGGCCTTTCCAGCCACTGTCGGTACGCTGACGGCCAACGCTCGGCCACCTCGCTCTCGGTCAAGCCGGTCCACTCACCCAACTCGATCTCGTGAAGATCGTGAACGGTGTGCACGGGCAGTGAGAGCTCCGCCGCCAGGATCTCCGCTGTTTCGACAGCGCGGCGCACCGGGCTCGTGTAGAGCCTGCCGCCACGCAGCGCGAGGTTTCTCGCGAGCCGCACGACCCCCTTGCGTCCCTCCTCCGTCAGGTGCTCGTCGCTCCAGCCGGCGAAACGGCCGGTCCGGTTGGATTCTGTCTCCCCGTGGCGGATCAACACGAGCTGAGGTGGTTCGGCCACGTCTACCCTCCTGTTCAACGACAGATATACGCGTGGCGTTCAGTCGCCGAAACCGGCGATTGAGGACCAGATGATCGGCAGGCCGAGCCTTCCAGCACCGAGGCCTTATCGACAGTCGAGGCCCATGCCAAGCGCAAGCGAGGAGGACGCGACGTTCTCGAATTGAACCGTTCCGAGCGGCGATCCCTCTCCGTGGCTACGCTCCTCGTCCTGTTCGGAACGGCCGTCCGGCTGGCGGGCTCTCCAGGTCGTGCGGAGTTCGCCTGGATCCCGGCGGACTCGAGCGGCGATCTCCCGACGCTCGACGCGACGCGGCGTGCGGTCACCGATGCGTTGGCCAGGCGGGCCGTCGCGGAGAAGCCGCTCGGCGCCGACGAGCGGATCGACCCGAACGCTGCCACGGCAGAGGAACTCGAGCGGCTGCCAGGGATCGGGCCGGCCAAGGGCCTCGCAATCGTGGAAGAGCGGCGCAGAAGCGGTCCCTTTGCGACCCCGGAGGATCTGCGTCGCGTCCCGGGCATCGGTCCGGCCGTACTCGAGCGTATCGCTCCGCATCTCACCCTGCGGCCCAGTCCGGTCTCCGGGCGAGGCTCCGCTCCCCTGTCACCCGGTCGTGTCAACCTGAACGTCGCCGGTCGGGACGAGCTCCTGACGCTCCCCGGAATCGGACCGACTCGCGCGGACAGCATCCTCGCTTTCAGGGATCGTCACGGGAGACTACACCGACTCGAGGACCTGCTGGACATCCCGGGGATAGGCGCGGCAATCCTTCGTGCTTTGCAAGGGAGGGCCTACGTTCGCTGAAACTAGCACAGCGTATAACATCATATGGTATCATATGTTACCGCCTTCCGGCGGCCCTGCCGCGAGTGGACCGACTCTTGCTCCGACGTGAGTGCCGATCCGGAGGCTCGGTCCACTCGAACCATCGCGTGAGAGAGGCCGGCGACAACCGACACAAGTCTCAGAGAAGGGGTCGATGGCGGTTCGCACGGCTCAGAGTCCAACAGAGACGCACTCGGCTGCCGAGAGGCGCTTGGGCGAGCTCCTTCTTCAAGCAGCGATGATCTCGCTGGAGGACCTGGAGGCGGCCCAACAGGAATCGGAGCAGACGGGCGCGCGCCTGGGCTACATCCTCGTGTCCAAGGAGTATCTGTCCGAAGCGGACGTCACCTCGGTAATCTCCAGCGAATACCATCTCCCCTCGGTCGATCTGGCCTCCGTGGAGGTGGATGAGCGCGCCGTGGCATTGGTCCCCGCTGATTTCGCCAGCAAGCACGCACTGCTGCCGATTAAGCGGAGCGGACGAACGCTAACTGTAGCGCTAGCCGACCCCTCCGACCCGACTCTGGTCGACGTCCTGAAGTTCATTACCCGCCTCGACATCGAGCTCATGGTGGCGGGCGAGGTCTCCCTCCGCTCGCTGATCGAGAAGCATTACGACGTCACGACGGCCAAGCTGGGCGAGCTGCTGGACGAGCTCGAGGAACTGGAGATCGAGCTTGTCGAGGAGGAACAGGACCAGATTTCGACGGAGCAGCTCCGGGCACAGGTCGACGACGCTCCGGTCGTTCGCCTCATCAACGGCGTCCTGACCGATGCGGTGAAGCGCGGTGCCTCCGATATCCACATCGAGCCCTACGAGAAGCAGCTACGCGTCCGCTACCGCATCGATGGAGCTCTCCAGGAGATCATGCTGCCGCCGCTGCGCATGCAGGCGGCTCTGATCTCCCGGGTGAAGATCCTGGCCGATCTGAACATCGCCGAACGGCGGATCCCACAGGACGGCCGGATCAAGATGAAGCTCGGGAGACGGGTCATTGACTTCCGTGTCTCGACTTTGCCCACGCTGTTCGGGGAGAAGATCGTGCTCCGGATCCTCGACAAAGGAAACCTCGTGCTGGACCTCGAGCGCTTCGGCATGGAGCCGAAGGCCGAGCAGGACATGCTGGCCGCGATCGCCAACCCGTACGGCATGG